>JAMOAF010000991.1 GCA_023621895.1 Planctomycetota bacterium | reverse complement strand
CGGCGTCGAGCGAGCGGGCAGCTACCGCGTGGCGCTCACGTTCGCCTGCGACGACAAGGCCGCCGGCAACCAGTTCCAGATCACCGCGGGGCGAGCGCGGTTGACCGGCACGGTCCCCAGCACCGGCACATGGCACGATCAGCGCGAGCACGCGTTCGGCGAACTCCAACTCGAATCAGGCGTCCAGTTGGTGGTCGTCCGCTCGCTGGGACCGATCCGCGGCGCGCTGTTCGATCTCCGCGCGGTTGACTTGCTGCCCGTCGCGGCGACCTCCGCTGGGGCCGGGAGCCGTTGATCCCGCGCAAGCCCCCCTCGGCACGGCCGGCGCGGAGGAACCGGTCGCGCCGACGCGCGATTGCTCGTGTCGAGGAGGGTCGTTTCCGATGGACGCGAGAGGTCCTTTCGCCCCTTCCTATTCCGATTTCAGCTCGAAATTGTGCTGGTTGGCTTTGCCCGCAACCACCTCGCACGTCAGGGTGCTTTTTTCGTTGTAAATCGCCGGAATGTAACAGGCGAGTTCATCCACCAATTGCGCGGGCGCGGATGGGCCGCCCTCCCCCTCGGCTCCGGGCATGCTGGCATCGAGTTTGCGGCCAGTCGCGCGAATCGCAATGATGCGGACGATCTTCTTGCCCGGCATCACCCCTCCCTCCTCAGCGAGGCGGTACTTGCCGTTTTCGATCTGGCCGCCGGCGGTCGGGCCTGCGCCGTCGGCCGGCTCGAAAACGATCGAGCCGCTCTCGATCGGCTGGCCGTCCAAGGTCACCGTCCCCTCGACCGTGGCCCGGCCGGTGCCGCAGCCGGCGCAAGCCGCCAAGCAGGCCGCCAGCAGCCCTGCTGCCCAATCACAGCCCAACAGATACTTCCCGGAACTCATTGGTTGTCTCCTGTGGTAAGTCGGAAAAAGAACCGATCAGGCGAGCCGGGCCGCGCTTGCCTGATCGCTCCAGCGGCGCTGGGAGCCGTGCAAGCCGGCATGGCCAGTCCGCGCTCGAGTCGCCTTGCGCGGACGATTCGGCCAGGCTGTCTCCGCGCGGATTCCAGCAATCCGGCAAGGGCCGGGCGGCTCAAAACTGGCTGACAATGACTTCCCCGACGGCGCTCTTGGGAGTGCACATCGCTTGCCACACGTTCAAGGCGATCGTCTCGGATACGAAATGCACGCTGCCGTCTCCCAATCCCAGGTTGACGCCACCCGGATGATAGCTGCGGGCCGTGAGCGTCATGGACCGGTTGTTATACGCCGTGAAAGTGCCGGTACACGGTATTCGCACCGGGTCGTTGCCGACGTCGCAGTGAGCCTTGCGGATTCCGTCCGGGACAAGACTGTTGGGCGTATAGTTGTGGTGATACAACGGCGCTTCCGGATAGTGCATGACGCCGCGGAAATCGCCTTGCTTGCTCAGGCGAATCTCGCAAATCATCGCGGTCTGCGAGGTGCCGTCGAGTAGCTCGGCGATCGCCATATCGCTGTTGATGAAGAAGACGCCTCCTTCCCGGGAAATTGGCGGCCTGGCCGTGGCAGGCTGGTTCTTCATACACCATTCCTTCATCGGCCCGATCCCGTTGTTGGCTACGTAGTTGCTCCGGGCGTACGCGGCGGTCGTACCGGGACCCGTTGCCGCCTCGGGCTTTCTATCCGAGGGGCAGTTCATCGTGGAGAAGGCCAGAGTCGTCACCACCGTGTTCGAGCCGCACCCAAAGCCATATTTCCAGTCGATCTGATCATAAGCCGCCGACTGCTCCAAAAAAGGCAGGCTGTAAGTGACCCAGGTCGCTTCACTGCCGTCGTTGCACGACACCGCGGCGTTTGGCGGCGCGTAGTGACCCGGCGGGAAGTGCTTGTCCCGGTCATGGTGCATGTGCAGAGCCAGCAGGATTTGCTTCATGTTGTTCGTGCACTGCGAACGGCGCGCCGCCTCGCGCGCGGCCTGCACGGCGGGCAATAACAGGGCGATCAAGATTCCGATGATCGCGATTACCACGAGCAATTCAACGAGTGTGAAGGCACTAGCTCCCCATCTCTGCCTACGGTAACGCATGGCAAGACCCCCATTGATTAGAGAAGACATCCAACGGCGCCACATTGGCGGGCTGCCGCCGTGGCGCTCATCGTAGCCAGTTCATCCGTCCAGTCAACAATCCCCGTGGTTTTTCAGGCCGACGACTTCCCCAACGGCACTCTTGGGAGTGCACAACGCCTTCCACACGTCGATGTTGAGTGTCTCGGCGACGAAGCGGACGCTGCCGTCCCCCAGCGCCAGATTCACGCCGCCGGGATGATAGCTGCGGGCCGTCACGGTCATATTACGGTTGTTATAAGCGGTGAAAGCGCCGATGCAAGGGATTCGCGGATCATTGCCCGCGGTGCAGAAACCTGTGCGGATTTGGTCCGGGACGAGACTGTTGGGCGTATAGTTGTGGTGATACAACGGGTCTTCCGGATAGTGCATGACGCCGCGGAAATCGCCCGCCTTGCTGACGCGAATCTCGCAGACCATCGCCGTGTTCGACGTGCCGTCGAGAAGCTCGGCGATCGCCATGTTGCTGTTGATGTAGAAAACGCCTCCTTCACGGGAAATCGGCGGGCGGGCCGTGGCTGCCTGACTCACCATGCACCACTCCTTCATCGGTCCGATCCCGTTGTTGGCCACGTAGTTGCTCCGCGCGTACGTCGACGACGACTCGGGCTTTTTGTCCGACGGGCAGTGCACCGTGGAGAAAAACAGATTCGTGACGACTTGATTCGCGCCGCACCCGAAGGCCAATTTCCAGTCGATCTGGTCATACGCGGCCGATTGCTCCAGGAAGGGAAGGATATACGTGAACCAGGTCGCCTCACTGCCGTTGGCGCACGATACACTAGCCGTTTTTGGCGCGTAGTGCCCCGGCGGGAAGTACTTGTCCCGGTCGTGGTGCATGTGCAGCGCCAGCCCGATCTGCTTGAGGTTGTTCGTGCATTGGGAACGGCGCGCCGCCTCCCGGGCGGCCTGCACGGCGGGCAACAACAGGGCGATCAAAATCCCGATGATCGCGATTACCACGAGCAATTCAACGAGTGTGAAGCCCCTAAAATCCCATCTCTGACTACGGTAACGCATGGCAAGACCCCCACTGATAAGAGAAGAACACCCAGAAAAGCCAAAACGGCGAGTTGCCGCCATAGCGCTGATCATACACCTTTGATTTGCCCAGTCAAGATCCGACCCGCGGGTTATCCGCCCCATGGAAGCGCTTTTCAACTGGGCGGCACGATCACAATTCTCGCCGCGATTGGGTGGCCCCCCCCTAATGGCGTACCGAACGAAGAGTCGCTGCCCCAGCGTTCGACGGCGAACGCCGTTTGCGCCAGCGCGGGCCCGATTTGCCTTGTCTCACGGCGCGCATTTTGGGTTTCTTCGGCCACCCCCGGGCGCGGCTTTCCGAAAGGCTGTTGTGCAGCGGAATCTCCGGATGATCCGCACCCGGGAGGAGCGCGCCGCGCTGCTCACGAATCGGCCGCGGGGGGCGGATCGGGCGCCCTCCCGTGGCGCAGAGAGTCGTTGATCCCGCCGTTGCCGCCTCGGCAGTCCGCTCTACGGCTGACTGCCGAGCGGCATGAACGGGTTTGTTGGAAACTCAGCCTTGCTGCGCATGGCGCGCCAAAGGTTCTCAAGCCGGGACCTTTGGCGCCCGGCGTCGCCGGCGCGTTCCCTATCGCCTACGCCTTGTGCATGGCGAGGTAGACCTTGCGGATCGCCTTGACGACGTCGGCAACATCCTCCTCGGTGTACTTGGGGCCGATCGTTACACCGCCGTGGCGGCCGAGGACATCGATGGTTCGCGGGCAGCACTCGGCGCCGTACTGGATCGCCTGGCCCTGGGGGCTGCGGAACGACGGCCAATCGGGGTGGATCGTCGCCTTGTTTGCCACGCGGCCGTCGGTGGGAAGGATGGCCGAACCGCCCGGCCCGTTCGCGGAGATTCCCTCGGCGCGGATCGCGCGGAGGAACTGGTCGCGCCGCTCGCGAGTGCCCATGTCGAGGAAGATTCTCATGCCCAGATCGCCTTCGATGTCGCCGGACTTGCGGAGTTTGAGGCCGGGGAGGTCAGCAATCCCCGCGCGGACTTTCTTTGCGTTGGCCCGCAGCGCCGAGCAGATGATTTCGAGCTTCTTGAGCTGTCCGCGGAGCACCGCGCCGGTGAACTCGTTCATACGGAAGTTGCACGATGCGAAGCCCGCCAGCACGCCCCCGCCGATCGATTCGTTGAAGGAGCGTCCCACCACGCCCACGTCGTGGAAGCGAAACGCCCGCTCGTAGAGCACCGGATCGTTCGTCGTCACGGCTCCGCCTTCGCCGGAGGTGATCGTCTTGCTGAGCTGGAAGCTGTTGATGCCGATATCGCCGATCGTGCCCACGTACTTCCCCTTGTATTTTCCACCGCAGCACTGGGCACAGTCTTCGAGCACGCGGAGCTTGTGCTTGCGGGCGATTTCGAGGATCGGGTCCATATCGCAGGGGCATCCCTCCAGGTGGGCGGCGATGATCGCCTTGGTTCGCGGCGTAATGCACCGCTCGATGTCGCCCGGATCGATGTCGAACGAATCGTCGACCTCGGCGAAGACCGGCAGCGCGCCGGAGAGGACGATCACGTCGTAATCGGCGTACCAGTTCCAGGCGGGCAGAATCACTTCGTCGCCGGGCCCGACCTCCAGCGCGGCCATCGCCGCATACAGGGCGGTGGTGCCGGAGGTGACCCCAATGGCATATTTTGCGCCGATATGGGCGGCGTATTCCTGCTCGAACAGGGCCACCTTGCCCCCGGGCCGGCGGAAAGGCGACTTCGACCGGAGCACGTCGAGCAGCTCCTGCTCTTCCACTTCGTCGTAAAACAGGGGGCCGTAGGACCCGGAACCGAGGCCGCTGGATCGCACCGGCGTGCCCCCGTCGATCGCAAGCCGCTCGGGCTTGTCGGCCAGGAATCCTCCCAGGGCCGTGCCGGAGCCCATCAGCGCCGAGGCCGCCCCCACGGCGCCCATCGTCTCCAAGAACTCGCGGCGGTTGGTTTTTCGGTCATTCATCGCACTCTCCTTTTTGATTAGCGCAAAACGGCTCTTTCGGTTTCGGATGCGGACACCGCACAATCGAAAGGCTGCCAACAACAGCCATTCTAACGGTGGCCAAAACATGCTGACAACATTTCCACTGCCCGTCTCGGCGGATACCCGCCTTCGCTCCGCGCACCATGCGGACTTCAGGGATCCGCTTCGCGGGCTGCCACCGGCCCGGCGATCAACGCCGGGGGAAACGAGAAGCGGCCCTGGGTGCTTACGTTTGCACCGAACGGGAAATCCTTCGTGTTGATCTTGGCGATGCTGACCATCGTCTCGGGATCGCCGGCCACCACGTGGATGTCCAGGCCCGCATGGCCGCGGAGCCACTCGGCCCCCACCAGCCGCTTCCCCTTCCAGACGCCTCCCGTCGCGATCAGCAGGCCGAACCGCGCCAGGTCCTCGGAGCTCATCACGATCCAGCCGGGCGCGCCCCGAACGACATGCCCGGCGATCTCGTAGGGCGGATCGACATACTCGCCATAGCCGGGGATCTCCGGGTAGAAGTCCCGGGTGTCGTGAACCACTTTGCCGGGCGTCCAGTCCCAGCGGTCGGCCGGAATTCCCAGAGGCCCGAAAAGCCGCTCGTCGAGCACCTGTTTCAGGTCCCGGTTCCACAAGGCGGTCAGCGCCTGGCCAAGCCGCCAATAACCGCCGCTGGAATACCGCGTCACGCTGCCGGGCTCGACGTGGGCATAGTTGTCGAACACCGGGTCGCCGGTCCATTTGGCCCAGGCGGGGATGTTGGCGTGCAGCACGGTCTTGGTCCGCCAGTGGCCGCCGCTTTCCAAGACGAAGCCCCCCTGATGCTCCAGCAGGTGCCGCCAGGTGAGCCGTTGATGGCAGCCTTGGTCAAGATACTTGTGGGGATGGGAAAGTTGTCCCCGCCCTGTCCAGGTCTTGCATATCGGCTCGTCCGGGTCGAGCAAGCCAGCCTCGACACTCAGCCCGAACAGGGCCCGCGTGATGCACTTGCCAAGCGACGCGGACTGGAACTTGTATGCCGGATCACCCCATGTATGGACAAGGTATCCGCCCCGGGTAAGCACGGCGCCCCACTGGCGCTCGCCAGGCTGGTTCCCGCCCCAGCCCCCCGGGTGAACGTTGGCCTGGTTCAACACCTCGTTGAACTTTTCCACGTTCAGCCCCGCCTCCCCGGGTGTAATCCGGCGCCACTGCTTCTCGGGATAAACTACCCACGGGGGCAACTGCCCCTCTGTCTGCGACCAGGCGGCAGCAGAGGCGGCCAGGACGGCGGCGCACGCGCCACAGGCGCGCGCCGCCACGGCCAACCGCCGGCTCGCGAAAACGTAGTTGCGAATGATCGATCTCCCGTTATTGCGGTTTCAAGTCGAAATTATGCTGGTTGGCCGTCCCGGCGGCGATCTCGCACGTCAAAGTGCTCTTTTCGTTATAGATCGCCGGAATGTACGACTCCAGTTCATCGACCTTTCCCCCCGGTGAAGAAGGACCACCCGCTCCCTCCGCCCCGGGCATGCCGGCGTCGACCTGGCGGCCGGTCGATCGAATCGCGGTGATCCGAACGACCTTCTTGCCGGGCATCACCCCCGCCTCGCCAGCGAGCTTGTACTTGCCGTTTTGGATCTGGCCGCCGGCGGAGGGGCCTGCGCCGTCGGCCGGTTCGAAGACGATCGAGCCGCTCTCGACCGGCTTGCCGTCGAAGGTGACCGTCCCCTCGACCGTGGCCAGGCTCGTGCCGCAACCCAGACATGCCGCCAGGCAGACCAGCAGCACCCCTGCCGCGCAATAACATCCCAAACGGAGTTTCCCGAAATTCATGCGTCGTCTCCTATCGTAAGTCGGAAAAGGGTCCCCTCCTAGTGCACCGCGCAGTCTATGCACTGAACACCTGAAGGCCGCAGCCACAGCCGCCGCGAACAAGAATCATGCCGTCACACCCCGTCGCCCTGCGCGGGGGATGCCCGTCCCTGGTCACCTCGCCAGTCCTGGCAGTACAGCGAGGGTCCGCGTACCGCCGCCCGTCCCGAAGCGGACCCAGGGGGTCACCCGCGAACGGCCACAGGGGCCGAATACCTCAGAACTGGCCGCCGACGACTTCCCCAACGGCACTCTTGGGAGTGCACAACGCCTTCCACACGTCGATGTTGAGTGTCTCGGCGACGAAGCGGACGCTGCCGTCCCCCAGCGCCAGATTCACGCCG
>JAMOAF010001130.1 GCA_023621895.1 Planctomycetota bacterium | reverse complement strand
TTGCGGGAAACCGTGGTCGGGCTCGGCGACAAACGCGATCCGGCCAACCTGGACGTGCGGGTCAAGGTCGGTTGGGTACGGGGGCAGAACCATCTGTACTTTCTGTACGAGGCCCAGGACGACTATTGGGACTTTGCCAGCGACGGCCTGCACAACGACATCTTCGAAGTGGTGATCGACGGCGATCGGTCGGGCGGACCGCTGATTCGCCAGATGCATCCCGATGAGCAACTGCGCGCGAAGCCGGAAACGTACTATCAGTTCCACGGCGTCCACGCGCAGAACTATCACATTTTCACGCCGGCCGAAGGGAAAGACTGGGCCATGGTCTGGGGCTCGCAGCCCTGGGTCAAGGAGTTGCCTTATGCCAACGCGGCCTATCGGTACAACTTCCGGCCGGGCGAAAGCGGCAAGCTGGTGCTGGAGTTCTTTGTCACGCCGTTCGATCACGCGCCGCCGGACCGCGCACGAGCGGTTCCGACGCAACTGGAAGAGGGCCAGGTCATCGGCATGTCGTGGGCGATTCTCGACTATGACGATCCGCATGCGGAGCAATACGGCGGCTTTTGGAATCTGTCGCACAAGACCACGATGTATGGCAATGCGTCGGACCTGGTCGCGTTCCGCTTGATGCCGATCGAGCAGAGCCTGCGCCGGCCCGTCGAGGCGGATTGGTCGTTCCTAGTGCTTGATCGGGAACAACGCGTCGTCGCGTTCCGCGACCGGTCCCGTGGCAAGATCACTGCCTGGCGATGGAACTTCGGCGAAGGTCTGGGACGTGACGCTGCCGTGAGCGCATCCCGCGTGCCATCGTTCTTCCTGAAGGAGGCGTTAAACCCGTGTCCGATTTCCTGCGCAGTGGGGGCGTGGCAGGGCGCCTTCCGATCGTGATCGTTGCAGTGATCCTGACGATCGGCAGCGGTCGAGTCGCCATGGCGGCTCAACCGCAGCTCCGCGGGATCTGGTTGCACGCGAATTTCATCCGCACCCCGGCCGCAGCCGACCGTTGCATCGACCTACTCCAGCGGGCGAACTTCAACGCCGTGTTCCTGTTGGTCTGGTACTGGGGCGGGCAGGCCGCCTTTGACACTCCGCTGGAGGCGTAGAGCCGGTCATGCGTGTCGTCTTCCGGCGCGTCGGCCGGAGGTTGGGGCTCCGCGGCCCCGTTGGCCAAGCGAATCCCTGTTCGTCCTATCCGCTGTCCATCACCGTGTCGTGCCGGCAGTCCGCGCCGGCGCGCCTATCCTTCGCGAATCTCACGTTGCTGCGGATCGAAGATCTGCCGCTTGCCGGTGTCCATGGCCCGCGTCCCCATAATCACCGGGACGCTGTGGTGATAGCCGGCCTCGATCGGCGCGTTGGTCGTCTTGCGCGTCCGCAGGCACTGCAACCAGTCCAGGAAATGATCGGGAATCTCAACGGGCTCGACGGGCGTATCGGCCTTGGGCAGCGTGCTGGGCTTGATGGCCCCGGCCGCGGAATAGGTGGGACCTTTCCGATCGGTCAAGTCGATCGTCCCCAACTCTCCGTAGATCTTTTGCACGCTGCCGCTGGAGTTGCCGAAGTTCGTCGAATAATGCACGAGAAAACCCTCGGGATAGATCCAGGTGGCCTCGCAGTGGTCGGGGCACGTGAAACCTTGATCCTTCCAGGTGAACGTGCCTCCCTGCGCCACGCAGCTCAGCGGCAGCTTGCAGCCCACGACGTAATTGTTCAGATCGATGAAGTGGCAGCCCAGGTTGGCGATCGGGCCGTCGGTGAATTCGCGGTATCCGTACCAGCCGGTCAACAGCTTGCCGTCGAAGGGGCGCAGCGGCCGGTCGCCCAAGAATTCCTTCCAATCCACGTCCTCGGCCTTGAGCTGCTCGGCCCGCTCCATCCACGAATACCAATAGGGTTTGCCGGAGTTGCGGCACTGTTCGATACGCGAGACCTTGCCGATCGCGCCCGACTCGAAGAGCTTCTTGCAGCCGGCGCTGGTGGCGTAGCTGCGCACCTGGGTGCCCATCTGCACCACCTGGGTGCCGGCCTTGACGAGGTCGAAGACGCGGTTGAGCGCCGCCATGTCCATGGCCAGCGGTTTTTCCACGTAGGCGTCCTTCTTGGCCTTGATCGCGGCCTCCAGGTGCAGGCAGTGCAAGTGATCGGGCGAGGCGATCATCACGGCGTCGACGTCGTCGAGGGCCACGATGTCGCGGTAGGAGACGAACTGCCGCGCGGCCCGGCCGTACCACTCTTGGGCCCGTGCGGCAGCCCGTTCGCGGCGCTGCTTCCACGGATCACTGACCGCGGTGAATTCGACGTTCTGCTGAGTGTCGTGAGGATGCACGCCATTCATGTGAGCCTGGTAGCCGCGCCCGCCGCAGCCAATCAGGCCCAGCGAGATGCGCTCGTTCGCTCCCACGATCTTGGCGTAGCTGGTGGCCGTAAGCGCCAAGGCGGCCCCGGCCGAAGCCGTCTTCAAGAACTGGCGACGTGAAGCAGGAAGACTCATGAAACTGCCTCCGATGGTGGTAGGTAAGCTGGTGCGCGCACAGGGAGGGCCCGCGGCAAGCAGCCGTTGAGCCAAACGCGGCTATTGTAGACCGAGCCGGACTGGCCGATCAACCTCTCGGTCGGGCGCGGTCTTACCAGGCCTTTTATCGATGAACCTTTTCGGGCGTCACGGCATCTATACTCCTGGCGGCCGACGAATGCGGTCGGACAATCTCCGCGAGCCTCCGAGTTGCGAGTAGGACAATGACTTCGTTCAGGTCAAGCATAGCAAGCGACCCACGATGCACAGGGCGCTACGCCAGTCAATCGGCGAATACCCTGCCCATGCATCCTTTGCGCTTGTGACGCTTGACCTTACGTCACGATGGGTTTCAAGAAACCCGGTGTCACAAGCGCCAGTGACACCGGGTTTTTTTGTTGGGCTGGTAGCTGAGATGGTGTAGCGGCGGCCTGAAAAGCCGCAGACGAGGGTTCGAGCGCCTCCCGGCCCACTGCGCTCAGCGTGCGCGCCAACCGCGGAAAACGGGATCAAGGTGCTAAATGAGCTTGCATGATTCGTGGAAGGCGGCTGTTATTCAGATAGCCGCGTGCGCCTTGCCCCGCGCTTCGTTACGTACCGGTTGTGCCGCAGCGCAGGCGCGCCGCGGGGCAAGCCCGCGCGGCTATCACGCTCTCATGAATTCCTCTCCAGCACGGGCCGCTCAAGCAAGATGACCATGTGGTGGAATTGGCAGACACGCGACGGTCAGAACGTCGTGCCCACAGCGGCATTGGGAGTTCGAGTCTCCCCGTGGTCACTGCATTACGGAAGGTAGTCGGATACGGCTTGCCGAGCCGGTTTGCTAAACCGTGCCCCCTCACGGGGATGTGGGTTCAAATCCCATGCCTTCCGCTTTCGCGTCGAGACACTTGCCCTGCGAGTGTGCCGGAGAGCACGGCAGTCTTCGGAACTGCAAGACGCTCCTTCGATTCCTCGGCGGGGCGCTGACTAACGAATGTCCTCGGAGTGTAGGGGATTTGCACGCGACCTTGCGAAGGTCGAAGACCAGGCTCGACTCCTGGCGAGGACACTGACAACCTGACGCTGGAGCCAGATGGCAAGGCGACCGACCGCGGGCACCGACGCGCAGCGCTGGTCCGGTTCAAGTGGGTTCGATTCCCACCGGCGTCTCTTGGCAAGCAATGATACGGCCAGGCCAACGGCGCACGCTGTCCCGTCCTCGGACGAGGCGGTTGGTGGCGTGTGTTCCGTTCATGGGTTCTGACCGAAGGTCGTGTCAAGTGAGGTTAGCTCAGTGGATAGAGCACCAGACTGCTAATCTGGCTGTCGCGGGTTCGACTCCCGTACCAAGACCGCAGGCGTTGAAAACCTGCTCCAAGCGGCCCGCGACCAACGCGGGCTGCGCCCCGTTGGTGCCCGGCGGGCCAATGTGTGATCGGCCACCGGCGAGTAAGCGACCGGCGGCGTCGAGCAGTCCGGTGTGTCCGTCCATCGGGCGACTCAATGAGGAATCGGCGCAAGCCCGGCACGCGCTTTGCCGCTGGCAGCACGGCCGAGGGCCATGCAGTGCGTGGATACCGCTTCGACGGGCCTAAAGGCAAGCGGCAGCGGATGCCGGGCGACTTGGGCCGGGGCCTGCCCCGGCAGCGACAAGCCCGAGGGAAGTTGCCGTGCCGCCCAAGGCCACGTCGATGCTCAAACGACACTCCGCACTTGTTCGTGTGATCGCCACTGGTTCCGCCGCCCAACGGCTTTGCCTGACATGACCAGAATCGCAACGAAGACTGCCGCAATAGGCGGGAGGAAGGAAGGTGAAGGATGAATGTGATAAATCTGTTGATCCTCAAGACAATCAAGATTCGCAGCTACGAAATGGGCCTGTACTTCCGCGACGGCGAGTTCAAGGGCCTGCTCGGCGCTGGCCGGCACTGGTTCTTCGATCCGCTGCGCAAGGTCAAGGTGGAGGTCGTCTCGCAGCGCGCGCCGTGGCTGGCCCACGAGAAGCTCGACGTGATCGCCAAGTCGGGTGCGCTCAAGGACCGCGCAGTCGTGCTGGACCTGAAGGATTACGAGCGGGCGCTGGTGTGGGTGGACGGCCGGTTCAGCCATATCCTGCCGCCGGGCCTCTACGCCTACTGGACCACCTTCCGCGAGGTCGCCACCGAGGTGATCGACGCCCGCAAGGTCCGCTTCGAGCACAAGGACCTCCAGGTGATCGTCCGCTCGGCGTTTGCCGATCGCGTGCTCGACACGTTTGCTGTTGAGCAGGGCCACGTGGGCGTGCTGTTCGAGGACGGCCGCTACGTGGAGACCCTGCCGCCGGGCAAGTGCGCCTTCTGGAAGAACATGGCCAAGGTCACGCTCGTGCCGGTGGACCTGCGCGAGACCATGCTGGACATCGGCGGCCAGGAGATTATGACCGCCGACAAGGTGACGTTGCGTCTGAACGCGGTGGCCACCTACCGGGTGGCCGACGCGCACAAGGCCTTGAGCGCGGCCGACGACGCGCGGCAGGCGCTCTACCGCGAGGCGCAGTTGGCCTTGCGGGCGGTGGTCGGCGTCCGGGAACTCGACCAGTTCCTGGCTGACAAGGACGCCGTGGCCGGTGAACTGGCGCGCATCGTCCGGCAGCGGGTGGCCGCGCTGGGTCTGGAAGTCCTCTCGGTGGGCATCCGCGACGTGATCCTGCCGGGCGACATGAAGGACCTGATGAACAAGGTTACCGAGGCCAAGAAGGCGGCTGAGGCCAACCTGATCGTCCGCCGGGAGGAGACGGCGGCCATGCGCAGCCAGGCCAATACCGCCAAGGTGCTGGAAGGCAACCCGACGCTGATGCGGCTCCGGGAGCTGGAGGTCCTGGAGAAGGTGGCCACCAGCGGCAAGCTGAACGTCGTGCTGGGCGAAAAGGGCCTGGCCGAGCGGGTCGTGAACCTGCTCTGAAAAGAACCAAGGCGCGGAGGCCGAATACCGTTTCGGCCTCCGGGCCTTTCGATTTCCGACAGCCCGGTCGCACCCAGCGCGGGTTTACACAGTCATAAGCCCCTCGGCTTTCCCGACCCGTCTCGCTCCCCAGAGGCCGGCAAGTCGCGGCGGGTGAGCGGGTGGGGGGTGCGACGGGGCCGCCAGCGGTGCCCCCCGCAGCTTGGACATTGCATTGAAATCAGTAAAATGGGCAGATTAGATTTCGTTGGTAGTGATTGACCTGCCTTGGCGTCTCGGGCAGCAGAGAATTCCGTCAAATCCCGTCTGCTGGCTGATTTACATTCGCATCCAACATCG
This sequence comes from Planctomycetota bacterium, assembly GCA_023621895.1. Lineage (GTDB taxonomy): Bacteria > Planctomycetota > Planctomycetia > Pirellulales > Thermoguttaceae > JAAYCB01. The sequence goes on along the minus strand of JAMOAF010001130.1, from coordinate 111 downwards.
GTAAGGTTGGTCAGGGATAAGTAGACCTCCGAGGAGACGGTTGAAGTGGACAAACTGAGAGACTTCCTGCGGATTTCGGAGGCCGCTGAAGGCCATCGAGCGACGGCGGGC
>JAMOAF010000453.1 GCA_023621895.1 Planctomycetota bacterium | reverse complement strand
AAAATGCCGTGCCGCGCGGCAGCGACGGGTTCCGCCCGGCAGCGGGCCCTTCTCGCGAAAGGGTCACAAGATGACTTTCCGGACATCCACAGCCGATTGCGTTCGATGCGATCTGCGATCTGTCGGTCTTCTTCTGGCGGCTGCAACATGGCTTTTTGCGCCCGCGTTGCGTGCGGCAACGCATCCGGTCTCGGATCATCTCGTGCTCGAGGCCGGTGATTTCGCACTTCAGTCGGGAGCGGTTCTTGAGGCCGGCAGGATTCGATTCGCGAACGATTCATCCGCCGCGAGCGCGACACTCCGGTTCAGCATCCCGGATGAACTCCGCTACGATGCGAGCGACGCGGGAATTCAACCGCCGTCCAAGGGCAGGTACTACGTCTACGCGAAGTGCGATCGGGATCGCGACCGCGACCCGTTGATCAAGCTCGGAGACCACTTGTGTCTACCCGGCTATACCGGCAGCGCGAAGGGCAGACTGTGGGAAAAGTTCACGCCGGCGGTCGTCGAGCGTTCTGGTGAATTGACTCTCCTGCTTCGGCTTGGCGCCGGCGCCGTGCTCGAACAAGCCCTGGTTTTCCGGGAACCGTATCCCTACTACATCCATGATCGCCTGCCGGTGAATCTCCGCCGCGAGGTCGAGGCCAGTCTGGGCCGGTTTGTCCGTCCGTCCGGTCTCCGCGAGGTGGATTCGGGCGCCGTTCTCAGTCTTGCGCGCGAATACCACGATATCCATTGCATGGCCTGGGACGGCAAGCATGTCTGGTGCGGCTTTGCGGTACAGCCGTCCCTCGCGCTGCGAGTCAATCCCGCGGATATGTCGACGCTGCGAGTTGTCATCAAGGACGCCGGCGGGCTCCATAGCCTCGTGGCGGCCAATGGCTCGGTATGGGCAATCGGTTCCGGACCGACGGTCACTCGTATCGATCCGGAGACATGCGAGTACAAGACATTCAGGTTCGAACAGAAGACTCCCGGCATCTGGTATTGCTCGGCGTTTGACGGTGAGCGTATCTGGATCGGGACCTATTCCAGGCCGGCGGCCGTGGTGGCCATCGACGCCAATACCTGCACGATGGTTGACCGCATCGAGATTCCCGGCACGCCGGCCAGGTGCCTCCGTTCCCTCGCCTTCGATGGCCATTACCTTTGGGCCGGCCTGCTGACGAGGCCCGGCAAGATCGTTCGGATCGATCCGGGGAATCATCAGGCCAGGGTCTACCCGCTCGCCGAGGGAGAGGACAATATCAACTCGGTTTGTTGGGATGGCGAGCACCTTTGGGCAGGATTGGAGACGCGACCGGCGACGATTGTGCGATACAATCCTCGCGGCAACACTCACGAGAGTCTAACGCTGAATGCAGGCGAAGACTTCTGCCGTCTTCTCGTTCCCGGCGGCAACCACGTCTACGCCGCCCTCTACTCGACCCCCGCCATGGCCGTCAAGCTGTCGCGCGACCTGAAACGGGTTGGGATTTGGCGTTTGCAGCCCGGCGAAGATCACGGGCGTGCGGCCGTTCACGATGGCGAGCACTTCTGGGTCGGTTTGCAGATGAACCGGTTCAATCCCGGGCAATTGTGGCGAGTCGATGACGAGTGAAGGCGGATAATTGCCCGCGGGAAACCGGACGGGGCCTTCGGCCGCCCGCGGCGACTATCACGCTTAGCTCCACCGGGGGTGTGAACGGTCACCATCTTTTTTACCCGCGGCGAGTGGCTGGCGAGGGCATTACCGCATCATTAGAATTGGCGAAGAACTGAAACCGATCCCCGGGCGGGTCCGCGGATGGTTCTCTCCGCGGAACGGGCCAGATGCCATCGGGGGGGCGTTGAATGCCAACATTGCAGGAGGCCGCGGATGATCCTCGGAATTCCCAAGGAAGTTTTGGAGCAGGAAGGGCGGGTTGCGGCAATCCCCGAGACTGTTCAGCAATACAAGGCGATGGGCTTTGAGGTGCTGGTGCAGGAGGCGGCCGGAGAAGCGGCCCTCTGGACCGACGAGAGCTATGCCAGCGCCGGCGCGGAAATCGTCGCCGACGCCGCCAGCCTCTTTGCGCGGGCCGACCTGGTGCTCAAGGTCAAGCAGCCGTGGATCAGTCCGGCCTCCGGCAGGCACGAGGCCGAGATGCTCCGCGAGGGGGCAAGCCTGGTCACGTTTCTGCATCCGGCCACGCCCGACAACCACGAGATGGTCCGCATGCTGGCGCGGCGCGGCGTGACGTCGTTCACGATGGACGGCGTCCCGCGGATCTCCCGGGCGCAGACGATGGACGCGCTCACGAGCATGAGCACGATCACCGGCTACAAGTCGGTGCTGCTCGCGGCGAACAAGTTCCCCAAGTTCATCCCCTTGATCGGCACGGCAATCGGCACGATCAAGGCGGCCAAATTCCTCATCGTGGGCGGGGGCGTGGTCGGCCTACAGGCGATCGCAACGGCAAAGCGGCTCGGCGGCTCGATCACCGCCGTGGACATCCGCGAAGACGCGCGGAAGGCGGCGGACAGCATCGGCGCGAAAGTCGCCGGTTTCGAGGTCCCCGCCGACCTGGCCATCGACGACCAGGGGCGCACCCGGGCCCTGCCGGAAGCCTGGCTGGAAAAGGAGCGGGCCGTGCTGGCCCCGCTCGTGGCCGAGGCGGAGATTGTGATCCTCAGCGCGCTGGTGCCGGGCGAGGTCGCCCCGATCCTCGTCACCGAAGCAATGGTCGCCGAGATGAAACCCGGCTCGATAATCGTCGACGTGTCCGTCGATCAAGGGGGCAACTGCGCTGCCACCAGGCCCGGCGCGGAGACCGTGCACCGCGGCGTTTCGATTGTCGGGCTCTGGAACATTCCCGGCTCGATGCCGGTTCACGGGAGCTGGCTGTACGCGCGGAACATGCTCCATTTCATCAAGAACCTGTACAAGCGCGGGCTCGACGCGCCCGACCTGGACGATGACATCGTCCGCGCCACCCTGGTCACCCGGGGCGGGGAAATCGTTCATGCGGGGGCGCTGAAGGCGATGGCGCCGGCATGACCCGGCCAGGAGCCGGCCGTCGCCAGTCACGCTCACAGCCGCGCGGGCCGATCGCGAGTTGGCACCGCCACTAACCTGCCAGTCCCCCGGGCCACGGCAACCAAAGGAGGTTGATTGATGGGCGAAATAGCCGTCTTGATCGGCGTGTTCGCGGTTACCTTCGCGATCGGAATCCTGTTGATCTTGAGGATTCCGCCGCGGCTGCACACGCCATTGATGTCGATGACCAACGCCGTTTCGGGCGTGACCGTCGTCGGCGCCTGGTTGCTGCTTGCCGCCGGGGGGCTCGGCGGCCTTTGGCTGGCCCTGGCGATGGTCGCGGTCGTCATGGGGGCTTTCAACCTGGTGGGCGGATTTGCGATCACCGGCCGCATGCTGCGGTTCTTCAAGAAGAAGGAATCACCCCATGGCTGACCGTTGGCAAATGCTCTTCGACGCGGCAATCCTGGCGATCATCCTGATCGGCATCTGGCGGTTCCGCGACCCGCGCGCCGCCAGCTCCGGGAACCTGCTGGTCGGCGCAGCGCTGTTCTGCGCGCTGGGGATCGTGGTCTTCCGCAGCCCCGCGCAAACGCTATGGATCGCGGGCGGCGCCCTGGCAGTCGGCTCGCTGGGCGGCCTGTCCATCGCCAGGCGCGTGAACATGACACAGATTCCGGCCACGATCGGCTTTCAGAACGGCGCGGGCGGGTTGGCGTCATGCCTGGTCTCTTTCGTGGAGCTGTCGCGGGGATCGGCCCTGAGCGGGATCGGGGAGGTTGCTGGAGTGTTTGCCCTTCTGGTTGGGGCGGTCACGTTCAGCGGAAGCATGGTGGCCAGCGGGAAGCTGGCGGGACTCGTGCGGCAGGCGCCGCTGGCGATCCGCGGCCACCGCGGGGTTCTCGCGGCGGGACTGGCGATCGCCTTGGCGCTCGGCTTCGGCCTGGTGGCCGCATCCGGCTCGGCCCGAGTGGCGCTCGCCACCGGAACGTTGCTCGCGTCGCTGCTGTGCGGAATCCTGTTCTCGATCCGCGTCGGCGGCGCCGACATGCCGGTATTGATCTCGCTGTTGAACGCCTGGTCGGGCCTCTCGGCGGGGTTCTGCGGAGTCGTCATGCAGAGCCAGGTCCTGACCGCCTGCGGCGCGACGGTGGCCGCCTCGGGGCTGATTCTAACCCATGCGATGTGCCGTGCGATGAACCGGAGCCTCGCCGCGGTGCTGCTCGGGGGCGCGTACGCGCCCCCGGCCGGCCTTGGCGAGACGCCAACCCCGCAACCTCAAGGCGCTGGGCGCCAGCCGCGGGACGGGGAGGGGGCCGCGGCGTGCGACCCGCTTGTGCGGGCTGCCGAACTGATCCACGCCGCCACCAGGGTGATCTTTGTCCCGGGATACGGGATGGCCCTTGCGCACGCGCAGCGATCCACCGTGCAATTGGCCAACCGCATCCGGCAGATGGGCAAGGATGTCAAGTTTGCCGTCCACCCGCTCGCCGGCCGGATGCCGGGCCACATGCACGTGCTGCTTGCCGAGGCGGAGATCGATCCCGACATGCTGTTCGACCTGGATGAGGTGAACTGCGAGTTTGCAGCGGCGGACCTGGCCGTGGTGGTCGGAGCGTGCGACGTCGTCAACCCGGCGGCAAGTTCCGTGCCCGGCACGCCCATTTCGGGGATGCCGATTCTCGAGGCCCAAGAGGCCAAGGGTGTTCTGGTATGCAATTTGGATGACCGTCCCGGCTATTCCGGCGTGAATAATCCACTCTACACGAATGCGAAGACCGTGCTGCTTCTGGGCGATGCGGCGGCGACGCTCGCGCGACTGATTGAGCGCGTGCAGTAACCGCTAGCGTGAAATGCCCGCGGGCGTTTGGCTGACGTGTTTCTGGTAATAGCTCGCCGGGAGCATGGCCCGCGGCGACTAGCTCTACAGAGCTATAGCGTCTAGCCCACCCACGCCGCCTTTAAGGGCAAAGGGCTTGCTTTATTTTGTGGATGGGGTATGATGATGCAAGAGTCACCAAATTGCGGTCTGTGCTGCGCAGGTTAATTCTCTTGGTTGGTCATGTTCAGATTGGCGAAACGGCTACTCCAGCTTACGAGCTGGCCGATGTTGCTATCGGCTTTGCTGCTGA
>JAMOAF010000430.1 GCA_023621895.1 Planctomycetota bacterium | reverse complement strand
CGTGCACTCGGCCACCGCCCGGGCGTTGCGCCCCGGCGTGTTCAGAACGCTGATCCCCCGTTCGGTCGCCAGGTCGACGGCGACGTTTTCGACCCCGCCGCGGAGCACGCCGATCACCTTCAGGCCGGCCGCCGCCTCGATCATCCGCCGCGCGACCGGTGCGAACTGGGTGACGAGAATCTCGACGCCGCCGAGACGTTCAAAAAACGCCTCGGGCAGTTCGACCGCCTCCGGTCCGCCTTGTTCGATTGCCAGGTTGGCCTGCTGGAGCTCGACCAGCGTTTCGTGCTCCCAGCGGCGGATTTCCACGTCGACGCCGAGGGCCGCCAGCGGCGCGAGCCCCCGCTGCATGAAGTCGTGGGGGATATAGTGGTCGCTGATCGCAACAAGTCTCACGCCGTGGCCCTCCCGATTATCAGCGGCGCGCGGAGCGCTTCGGCCGTTTCCCGGACGGTCCGGACCATCATGTCTTCAACGCAGTCGAAGGCCGGCACAGCGCAGGCGCCGGCTCGGGCCGGGGCAAGGATTTCCTGAAGGATGGTCAACATTTGCTTGGACTAACCCAATTGATTCGCTTTTTTCATCGCATCAACATTCCGCCGGTCGCGTCGAAGGTGGCCCCGGTGGTGTAGCTGGCCCGTTCCGAGGCGAGAAACACGACCGTGTCGGCGATCTCCTCCGGTTCGGCGATGCGGCCGAGGGGGGTGCGCCGGATGTACTCCTGCTCGCTCGCTTCGAGGGCTTCGCGGGCCATGTCCGTTCGCATCATGCCGGGAGCCACGCTGTTGACGTAGATTCCTGCTCGGGCGACCTCGCGGGCGAGCGAGACGGTGAAGTTGACCAGCCCCGCCTTCGACGCCGCGTAGTGGGCATGACCGGTCGTCGAGCCGAGGAAAGCGGCCTGCGTGCTGATGTTGACGATCCGCCCCCCGCGACGTGCGGCCAGCCAGCGGCGGACCGCTTCGCGGCACATCAGGAAGGCGCCTTTAAGATTAATGGCGAACGTCGCGTCCCACTCCTCTTCGCTCAGGTCTTTCACGTAGGCCGTCGGCCAAACGCCCGCGTTGTTGACCAGGATGTCGACCGGTCCGAGCCGCTTCTCGCACTGGTCGAACAGGCGGGCGATGTCCGCGCTCTGGGAAACGTCGCCTTGCAGGCTGATTCCCCGGACGTGGTGGCAGGCCGCCATCGTTTCGACGACTTCGGCGGCGGCCGCCTCGCCGCGGCGGTAGCTGACGGCGACCCGGGCGCCCTCGGCGGCCAGCCCCAGCGAGATCGCGCGCCCCAAGCCCCGCGACCCGCCGGTGACCAGCGCGACCTTACCGTGAAGATGGAGATCCATGCGAGCGTGCCGCGCGAGCGGGGCCGGGTGAGTGCGTGGGAAGAAACCGGCAATATAGAGCATCGGGGAGAACGGTCCAAGTGGCGGAGAAGGCAGGCAGGGGGGACCGGGTTCAAGTCGGGGGGCAGCCTCCAGAACAGAAATGGCGGCATCTCCCCATTTTATTGGCCGCCCTCAAGAAGCGTTGAGTTGCACCGCCCCGCCAATTACACTGACTCGGGTCCGCACGCCCGACAGGAATGCGCGTTCCTAACGAAACCTCACGTCCCGCGGCTTGTCCGCGGAGCGGTCCGGGCGTCGCGGAGATTGACAACCCAACATCCACCGATGGAGGCGGTCATGCGCTGCTGCGGGGGCACTGGCCGGCGATTGGCCGATGTGGCGTTACGACGCGGGCCACACGGCCGCCTCGCCCGACGATTTGCCGGGGGAGCTGCGCCTGGAGTGGGTCCGGCAGTATCCGCCGCGCCAGCCGGTCTGGGACGATCCCCTCAACCAGGACATGATGCCCTACGATCGCATCTTCGAGCCGGTGGTGGCCGGAGGGCGGATGTTTCTCGCCTTCAATGAGGCCGACAAGGTCGTGGCGCTCGATGCCCGCGACGGCTCCGAAATCTGGACCTTTTTCACCGGCGGGCCGGTGCGGTTTTCTCCTGTCGTTCACGAAGATTCGGTGCTGGTGGCCAGCGACGACGGCTGCCTGTACTGCTTGAGCGCGGCGGACGGCGGTTTGCGGTGGCGGTTTCGCGGCGGCCCCTCCGAGCGAAAGATCATCGGCAACGGCCGCGTGATCTCGTCGTGGCCCGCTCGCGGCGGCCCGGTCGTGGCCGAGGGCACCGTCTACTTCGCGGCCAGCATCTGGCCCTTCATGGGAACTTTCATTTATGCGCTCGACGCCGCCACCGGCCAGGTCCTTTGGGTTAACGACGGCACGAGCGCCGACTACCAGAAACAGCCGCATAGCGCGCCGGCGTTCGCGGGCGTCGCGCCCCAGGGCCAACTGGCCGTTTCCGGCGACCTGTTGCTCGTGCCGGGCGGGCGGACACTGCCGGCAGCCTTTGACCGCCACTGCGGCGAATTGAAGTTCTTCAATTTCGGGAACAAGGGCGAGGGGGGATCGTTCGTGGCCGCCGACGACGGCCGCGCGTTCGTCCACACGCGGCGCCGCGGCACGATGGCCCTGGACTTGCCCGGCGGCGGCGCCTCGAAGGTCCGGGTGAACGAACCGGTGCTCGCACGCGGCGTGATCTACACCGCCCGCGATGCCGCAAAAACCGACAAGGCGGAAACACCCCCGATGATCGAAGCCTACAGCCGCGAGCATCGGAAGCTGTGGGAAATCGCCGCCGACGGCTGCGGCGATCTGATCCAGGCGGGCGGCCGGCTCTACGCGGCGGGCGAGGAGACGATCACCGCGATCGACCTGCCCACGGGGGATGAGAAGCCCCTGATCGCCTGGTCCGCTCCAGCCGCCGGGCAGGTCGTGCGGTTGCTGGCCGCCGCCGACCGGCTGTTTGCCGTGACCCTCGACGGGCGGATTCTGGCGTTTGGCGCGGAGCCGGGCGAAGTGAAGACAATCGCCGACCAGCCGCGGCGCGCCGGGCCGGCCGAGGCCGCGGCCCAAGAGGCGGCGAGGCTGCTGGCCGCCACGGGGCAACGCCAAGGCTATGCGCTCTGGTTCGGCATCGACGACGAACAGCTTCTGGAGGCCGTCGCCCGCGAGTCGAATCTGCACCTGGTGGCGGTCGACGCGCGGGCCGAGAAGATCGCCGCGCTCCGCCGCCGGCTCGATCGTGCCGGACTTTACGGCACGCGAATCGCACTGGCCGTGGGCGATCCCGAGAGCTTCATGGCTCCGCCCTACATCGCCAACCTGGTGGTCGTCGGCCGCTCGATTGCGCCGCGGCTGGGCGATCCCGGGTTCCTCAGCCTGGTGTACGAATCCGTGCGGCCTTACGGCGGCCGGCTCTGGGCGCCCGGCGGCGAGCAGCTCGCCGCGGCCCTGGCCGCCGCGAAATTGCCGGGGGCGAAGCTGGAAGCGCACGGGGAAGACGCGGTGATTTCGCGCCACGGGCCGCTGCCGGGCGCGGCCGACTGGACCCACCAATACGGCGACGTGGCCAACACGGTCAAGTCGAACGACCGCCGTGTCAAACTGCCGCTGGGAGTCCTCTGGTTCGGCGGTATCTCCAATCTCGACATCCTGCCGCGCCACGGCCACGGGCCCAGCCAGCAGGTCGTGGGCGGAAGGCTGTTCATCCAAGGCATCAACTGCCTCAGCGCGCTGGACGTGTACACGGGGCGCGTTCTCTGGAAGCGCGAGTTTTCGGACCTGGGCACGTTCCAGGTCTACTTCGATGAAACGCATGCCGACGCGCCGCTGAGCACCGAGTACAACCAGGTCCATCTGCCCGGCGCCAACGCTCGGGGGACGAACTTCGTGGCGACGGCCGAGGGCGTGTACCTGGTGATCGCCGGCCGCTGCCTGCTGCTGGACGCGGCCAGCGGCGAGACGCTGCGGGAGTTCGTCCTGCCGGAAGAGGGCGGCCGGTCGCCCGAGTGGGGCTACATCGGCGTTTATGAAGACCTGCTGCTGGCCGGCGTGGGTTTTGCGGACTATTCGAAACGCTTGGGCTACAAGTACGAGCCGGCGAGCAAGAGGGGCCTCGCGTGGTCGCCCGACCGTTCGGCCAGCCTGGCATTGATGGCCTTCGATCGGCATTCCGGCAAGCCGCTTTGGCGAATCCCGGCCGACCACAGCTTCCTTCATAACGGCATTGTCGCGGGCGGAGGGCGAATCTACCTGCTCGACAAGCTGCCCAAGCGCGTCGAGGAGCAGAACCGGCGGCGAGGCGACAGCGGGGCGGCCGGCTACCGGCTGCTGGCAATTGCCGCGAAGACTGGTGAACCGCTCTGGCAGATCGACGACGCCTTCGGCACCTGGCTGAGCTACGCGGGCGAGCGCGACCTGCTCGTTCAGGCCGGCTCGGCCGCCTCGGATCGGAGCCCCGACGAGGTCGACAAGGGGATGGCCGTTTACGCGGCGGGGGACGGGAGCCTTGTGTGGAAAGACTCTGAACTGTCCTATGCCGGCCCTTGCATGATCCACGGCGATGCTTTGATCACCAATGCGACCAGTTATAAGGAGAGCAAGGGCGCCTTCAACCTGGCGGACGGCTCGCCGGTGACCATCGAAGACCCCGTCACCGGCGCGGAGGTCCCTTGGAGGTTCGTGCGGGCTTATGGATGCAACACCGCGGTGGCCAGCGAGCACTTGTTGACCTTCCGGTCCGGCGCCGCCGGCTTCTACGACCTGGCGAGCCATTCGGGAACGGGCAACTTCGGCGGATTCAAGTCGGGGTGCAGCTCGAACCTGATCATCGCCAATGGCGTGCTCAGCGCGCCGGATTACACGCGGACGTGCACCTGCGCTTACCAGAACCAGACCTCGCTGGCGCTGGTGCCGATGCCTGGAAACGAGGTCTGGACCTACAACCTGTTCGGCCAGCCCGCCGCCGCGCGGTCCGAGGTCCGCCGGATTGGAATCAATCTCGCTGCGCCCGGAGACCGCCTTGGAGACGACGGCACCCTGTGGATCAACCATCCGGCGGACGAGGGCACGTCGCCGCAAGTGCCGGTCGAAATCGAGGGAGACTCCAAGCCGTTTCGCGGACACAGCGCGCGGATCGCCGGCGACCTGGCCTGGGTGGCCGCCTCCGGATTGGAGGGCCTCCGCAAACTGACCGTGCGGCTGATCGTGCCCGCAAAGAGTGAACTTAGCGCCGCGCAGCCGGAGTCGAAGCCCGGCGGCGACGCGCGGGAGCCCGCGGCGGGCGAGGCCAGCCCGTCGCCCTCGACGGTCCGCCTCGTGTTTTCGGAACCGGACCCCAAGGTGAAGGCCGGCGAGCGGGTCTTCGACGTTGCCCTCCAGGGCAAGGTCGTGATACGGCGGCTTGACGTGGTTGCGAAGGCCAAGGGCCCGCTGCGTTCGCTCGTGGAGACATGCAGCGGTGTCCTCGTGGGTGAAACGCTGGAAATCGACCTTGCGCCTCACGGCGATTCGGCGCCGATCCTCTGCGGCGTCGAAATCATCCGCCCGTAAGGACCGCTATGGGCCGGCCCCGATCCAATTGCGGACACCGAGGGCAAAGATGATCCACAGGGCGAGGATCGCTTCGTTGGCATCGATTTTCGAGCTGCCTCGCTGCCGGTCGACGAACACGATCGGCGTTTCAGCGAACCGGGCGCCGGCGCGTTTCAGATGCCAGAGAATCTCCTCTTGGAAGGCGTATCCTCGCGCGCGAACGCGGTCGAAATCGACCCGCTCGAGCAGCGCCGTCCGGTAGCAGCGAAAGGCCCCGCTGCAATCTTTCGGCTTAAGGCCCAGCAGCCAGCGGCTGTAAAGATTCACGCCGCGCGACATGAAATGCCGCTTCAGCCCCCAGCCCTCGATGCCGCCGCCAGGCACATAGCGCGAGCCGATGAGGACATCGACCGCCGGGCGGCCGGCCGGCTCCATGCCGGCCAGGAAGTCGGGCAGGTACTTCGGGGGGTGGCTGAAATCGGCGTCCATGTTCAGCACAAACCGGTACCCATGCTCGATCGCATATTTCATTCCCGCGATCGTCGCCGTCCCCAAACCCAGCTTGCCCGCCCGGTGGAGGCAATTGAGCCGCGGCTCGTCGGCCGCCTTCTCGTCGCACCAGCGGCCGGTCCCGTCGGGCGAATTGTCGTCGATCACCAACAGGTCCACCTCTGGAACGGTCTCGAACACCTGCTTGACCAGTTCGGGCAGGTTCTCCATCTCGTTGTAGGTGGCGACCGTGACGAGGGTCTTCTCGGCGTTAGCCATCTCTTGACAGCTCCATGAGTTGCGACGCGCCTGCGACTGGGCGCCGGGCAAGGTTCACGGGCAAGGTTCAAGGCCCAATTTCCAATGGCCAAAAGCGGTCAAGATGCGGCTCCTCGTTGGGGGCGCCGGACCGAGGGGGACTTGGGCCTTGAACCTTGGAATTTGAATCTCGCCGCACAATCTACCAGCCCCCCCCAGGTTTGCCAACTTCGATTTCGGCCGTGCCTGGCGCGGGGGTGCATGTCAGCTTTTGCAGGAGGCCTGTCTCGCCCTTTCAGGGCTTCCGTCTCCATCCCTTCGCGAACCCAGGGCGGCGCTGCGCTCTGCCCTGGGCTGATTTGTGGCTGCCCCTGCGGGGCGAAATCCGAACGCGAACGTATGGTGCCGCCGCAAAACCGTCAACTGCTTTTCTCCTACATGAGCTTGCGCGATTCCGGGAGGAATTTATCAGAGCGTGATCGCCGCTTTCGGCTTGCCTTGTGGCGCGCCTGCGCTGCGGCACAACCCCTACGTAACGAAGCGCGGGGCAAGCCCCAAGACCGCTCAAATACGCATAACCACTGTCTCTATAAAGGTTTTCTTCAAGGGTGGGCGGGAGCGGTGCTCGGCGCGCTTCCTGGGCCATTTTCGCAGC
>JAMOAF010000736.1 GCA_023621895.1 Planctomycetota bacterium | reverse complement strand
CGACGAGCGTAAATCCGCGCCTCCGCCCACCACCTGTCCTTTGCCATAGTGCAACTCTCATCACACTACCCTCCAGAACTGGATCGAATGGGAAAAGAAAGTTCTGCCACCCTTGAGAAGACCGAGCCGGCTTGTGCCTTCAACTCGCTTGGCAAGACGCGCACACAGCCGGCACTTGTATTGTTGGGGGTCGTCGAGCGTGAGGCAATGACACTTTCGGTCAACTGCGCTGAGAGATGTGAGCAAAGAGCCGGGCTCGTTCGGGTCGGACTGCTGCCCCGCCTCCGCCTGAATCCTTGCCAAGGTGGCTGGCTTGGCCCGGATTATGGGCCGATCCGAGACCCGGAGCGTAAGCGAGGGCGGCTAACCCGACCTGGCCTCGCTTACGCGTCGCGTTGGCCTCGCTTACGCGTCGCGTTGGCCTCGCTTACGCGTCGCGTTGGCCTCGCTTACGCGTCGCGTTGGCCTCGCTTACGCGTCGGGTTAGGTGGCCTCGCTTACGCGTCGGGTTACAACAGCGCGCGACACGTCGAAGAATCCCCGGTTCTTGAAGAACCCGGCTTGGTGAACCCCTCGCTGGAGTGGCAGGTCAGGCATCCTCTCGCCGCGGCACGCGCCCGTCCGCCGCCTGCGCGCCGCCGAGCAATTGGTGGCAGCGAAGGAAGACGCGCGGCAGGTGGAAAAAACCTTTGAAACCGTCGGCCTTGGCCGTAAACGTCGGACTGCCATCGCGATTCAGGTAACCGTACCATTCCCCGTACTGGCGGTCGGGGAAATGCGCGAACACGTAGTCATGGACCTTGCGATACCATGCGCGGATCTCGTCGCGCCCGGTGAGCGCCCAGCCCGACAGCAGCGCGTAAAGCGCTTCCGCGTGGGGCCACCAGAGCTTCATATCGGCGGCGAACGGCCTCATCGGCGTGCCATCGAGGTTGGCCAGGTAACGAAGTCCTCCGTACGCATCGTCCCAGGCACGCTCCATCGAGCAAAGCACGATCTTTACAGCCGTTTCCAGGAGCACTGTGTCCTTGCGCTCCCGCGCGACCTCCATCAACATCCAAGCCGTCTCCAACGCGTGGCCCGGATTGAGCAAACGCCCCTCGAGCACGTCGAGCATCGGAGTGCCGTCGGGCGCCACGTTCTCCAGCAATGCGGCATGTTCCGGTTTCCAGTGCCGCTCGATTACCGATCGGGCCGACTCCGCCAGATCGTCTTCCCATTCCGGCGCCGGCTCGAGCCGGTTGAGCACCCAGGCCACGGTCAGCCGCAGCATGTCGTGGGCATAGAGATGGAACTGCACGTGGAGCGGGTAGCCCAGAAGCGGCGTGTCGGTCGGCTGCCCGAGCAAGGGCCGCGCCCGGCGATACATTTCCACCGCCCGCTGCCAAAGGGCTGAATCTCCCCGCGCACGGCCCAACTCGGCCAGCGCCATGATTGTGAAACACTCGCTCTCCGGGCTCAGGTGCCGGGCGAGCGGGCGGCCATCCCGGCTGAGCCGGAAATACATCCGCCCACCCTCGGAAAAAGCGTGGTCCAGCAGGAAGCGGGCGCCGTGGCCGGCGATCTCCAGCCACTCGCCGCGCTGCTCGCAAACGTTGTAAAGAAGGCCGAACATCCACGTTTGCCGGCCAAGCATCCACACAAACTTGTCGCCCGCGTACGGCTTGCCGTCACGCTCCAGGCAGCTATAGAACCCGCCGTATTCCCGGTCGATCGAATGGCTCTCCCACCACGGCACGAACTCGTCAAAGAGCGTCGCCCGGTACAACTCGCGAAGAGAGGTTGCCTCTTCCGCGGGGATCGCAGAGACGTTCCAGTTCACGGGCATCTCCCGGCTCCTCCCTTCAGCGCGCAAATACTGGTTGTTCCGCTCAGTAACCCTGGATTGTTTCCGGACGCAGCACGGCCCGGGCAAGTTCACCCGTCCAACGGGCTTCCTCGCCGGGACGGCAAACCAGGATCAGGCACGTGGCCTGGTCCTCGTCGATCGTCAGGATCGGGCTCTTTTCATCGCAGGCCACCCGCTCCAAGGTTTTCCATTGGCCATTCTGGAATTCGCCGACCACCACGATCCGCCCGCCGGGCCTGCCCGACAGGTCGAGAGTGCCCGGCTCCAGCGGCGCCACGAGGATCGCCTCCGACTGGCGCAAGTCTCGGCCGTCGAGCGACAGGAGGGCCTTCAGGCCGGTCCCGGCCATCAGCGTGCCCGTCTCCGCGCCGGCGGCCGCATCGGCGCTGACGGCCACCACTCGGCCGTCACCGGTGACCGCGGCCAGCCCCGACCAGCCGTTGCGGACCGCCAGGGTCAGCTTTCCGGCCGCCGTGGGAATCCGCAGTTCCTCCGCGCCGGCAGCGGCTTTCTTGCTATACAAGACGTGGATCGTCCCTTGGGCCGTCGGCTGTGCCATCACCTGCACGTCGGGGTCGTCTGGCTCGACGACCAGCGGCCTGATGCCCGCTGCGTGGACCGCCGCCCGGTAGAGCTGGCGCCGGACGGCGGCCGCCGGTGCGCCGTCGGCCAACTCAACAGGATCGGTGAGGAAGTAAACCGCGCCGAGGCCGAGGCGATTTCGGACGAGAACCGGCTCGCCTTCGGCGGTCTTCCCAAGCACTTCCGCCCCGGTTGGCCTGACCCGGATGCACGGCTTCAGCCGTGCCGGATCGACGCCGGGCAGCGTAAACGAGACGGCTGCTTCGTCAGCCGACTGGCGGTCGAATGCGGCGTGGTGTTCGCCAAGCCACTCGACGCCGGCCAGTTTGCTGAGCCTGGCGATTCGGGAGCGCTGCCGGTTCGCATCGCGCGAGATATCGCCGGTTATCCAGAGCGTTCCGCCCCCTTCGACCCACGCGACCAGCCTGTCCATCGCCTCGTCGTGCATGGCCAAGGGAGCCCCGTAGATCAGCGCTTTGGTAGTCGAGTCGATCGCGTCGAGATGGTCGTCGTCGATCACGTTGAAGTCGTAGTGCAGTGCCAAAAGGTCCCCAATGGTGCGATAGACGCTCTTCAGTCCCAGGTCTGACTGATTCCCCAGCCGCATTTGATTGGGGATGCATACGGCCAAGCGTGGGGAGACGTACTTCGGCGTGAAATGCCGCCAAATGATCGAAAGGTTCCGGTGCGCATAGGCCACGTCCTTGGGAACCATGTGTTCGGGGTAGAAAATTCCCCAAGGGAAAACGCTGCGGGCCTGGGCGTCGCGGAGGCACCAGTTCTGGATCCTGGACCCGCCCAGTCCCAGCGCCAGGTGCGCCACGTTGAAGAACAATTGCTTTTGGCGCTCCTCGGTTCGCGGCATCAAGGGATCGTCGCGGCCAGGCCCCCCCTCGCCCGTCCACGCGGGATGGACCTGAATCCCGTATTCACCCATGCCAAGCCCCTTCCCCCGCATCCGCATGTCGTTCCACCGCAGGTGAAGTTGCAGGTCGGGTGGCGGAGAGAAGGCGCCAACGTTGGCCACGTCCTGCCCGTCAATCGTCGAGATCATGTCGATGCCCGAAAAGGGGTATGCGTAGTATTCGGAGGTGATCGGGTGGCCGGTGTCGTGCGTTCGGACGGCTGCCACGTGGGCCTTGTTCCATCGCTCGGTCAACCAGAGCAGGAACCGCGACTTGTCCAACGCCGGCACGTCGTCCCAGCGGTCCGAACTCGGCGGCGGGTACGCGAGTTTGCCCAGTTCCGCAATCGCGGCATCCGCTCCCCAGGCGGCGCGGAGGTTCTCCGTCGTGCCGTAACGCTCTTGGAGCCAATGGTTCCATAGCTTCTTGGTCTCTTCCGGTTGTTCATTCGGATTGTTGCCGTAGTCGCCATTGATGTAGTAGAGCAGTCCCGGCATTTTCGCCAGGTTCTCCGCGTAGCCTTGGCACTGTCGCGCCTGTTCCGCAAGAGCCGCGTCGCCGGCCGCCACGTTGTGGACGATCAGCATGCCCGGCATGAAGACCATGTTATGCTTTTGTATAAGCTGCCCCATCGCCCGGAAGTTGCGCCAGTCGGCTTCGAGCATTTCGTGTCCCGGGTTGCTGTACTGGAGGTTCTCGTAGATGTCCATGCCGATATCGCGGGCGGCCAGTAGATCGCGCGACCAGGTGAGCGGGTTCTCGTGGGGAGTCAAGTAGACGTAGGCCGTCTCATCCGAGCCGAACAGGAACATCGCTCGTCCGTTCCGCGTGAAGTAGTTGCCGGCGAATCGCAACTCGGCGGCCGAGCCGACAGTCTCCGCCGATTCCACCACAAAGCCCGTCGTCAACTCATCAATCGCCGCGCCATCGGCAAGAAGCGTGCACGCCACGCGGCGAAGGTCCGGGCCGGAGGCAGCCGGCCCCAGCGCGACCTGGACCTCTTGGCTTGCCCCGGGCGCGACCAGGACCGGCTCCGTTACAGTCGCCGTTGGAGTATCGGAATCGACTGCGAATATCGTGAACCGGACGGAAACCGGCTGCGCGCGACCGCCGCGATTGTCGACCACCGCGTTTGCCTTCACGGTTTCGCCCGGCCGGTACAAGCGGAATTCGGTCACCACCTGGCGCAGGAATGTGCCGCGGACCAGGAATCGGGCGACCTCCTGAAAGGCCTTGGCCATCGGCCCGGACGGGTCTTTGAACAGGTCGACATTTTCAACGCCGAAATAGGCCCAGTTCGAGCCGGCGTAAAAGCCTCCGTGGTTCAGCATCAGCGCAGCGGCCGCCCCCCGTGGCCGCCCGTAGCGATCGTGGGTCTCCAGCAGAGGCGTCCAGCGGGCGTTTGTGACGACTTGGCGCCGCAGGTATCCGATGCCGTCGTTGGTGTAATCGCCGACGATTCCCGACGCGCCCCAGCCGGTGAGCTCGGCACGGATATCGATTGGCTCGCGGACCACCTGTTGGTCCGGGGCCGTGCGCATCGAGCAAACCCGCTTTAAGGGGAAACAGGCGTCGAAGATGCCGATCTGCTCCGGAGCGAGCCCCAGCATGTTCCCGGCGGTTCCGGTGGCGGTGTTCAACGGCCCGATCTGAACGGAGGGGACCTGCACCAGTTGGAGGTCGTCGAACCAGGCCGTGCCGTGCGCCCGGTAGATGCCGCAGCGGAGTTCGATCCGCACGGCCCGGCGGTCGGCCGCGAAATCCAGAGTGTATTGGCTCCAGTCCACCGTGCCTGATGTCATGGTGAAGTGCTTGAA
>JAMOAF010000642.1 GCA_023621895.1 Planctomycetota bacterium | reverse complement strand
TGCCCGAGTTTTCATTCTTCCAGGTTCACCTGGTCTTAAGAATCCTCCAGGAGCGGAAGTTCGCGTCGAAAAAGGCGGTTGCCGGCGTGGCCCGCCTCCTTTCCAGCGACGACTTCTTTATCGCCAGAAGGGCTTGCGAGCACCTGGTGACGCTCGAGTTGGACGCGGAAACCGCCGGCCAGGTGGCGGCGTTCCGACAACGGTTTCGGGAGCGATTGTAGAAAGAGGCGGAAGGTTGCCGGTGCGGGGCATTGGTCCTGGTTGAGGTTGATTTGCCATGAAGTATTCTCAGGTCGAGCCGGGCAAGACGCGGATCGGTTGGATCGGCACGGGCGTGATGGGCGCAAGCATGTGCGGCCACTTGATCGACGCGGGTTTTTCGGCCACGGTCTTCAACCGCACGCGATGGAAGGCCGACCCTCTCGTGGCGAAAGGCGCCGCCTGGGCCGATTCGCCCAAGGCGGTGGCCGCGGCCTCCGACGTCGTGTTCACGATCGTCGGGTATCCGGCCGACGTGCGGAGCGTGATTCTCGGCCCGGACGGCGCGCTCGGCGGCTGCCGCGAGGGCTCGATCCTCGTCGACATGACGACGAGCCAGCCCTCGCTGGCCGTGGAGATCGCCGAATTGGCGGCGCGGAGGGGCGTGGCGAGCATCGACGCGCCGGTTTCCGGGGGCGACGTGGGCGCGCGCGAGGCGCGGCTGTCGATCATGATCGGCGGCCAGGCCGAGGCGATCGAGGCCCTCCGCCCATGCTGGCAAGCGATGGGCAAGACGATTGTCCGCCAAGGCGGACCGGGCGCCGGCCAGCACACGAAGCTGGTCAACCAGGTGCTGATCGCCACGAACATGATCGGCGTCTGCGAGGCGCTGCTCTACGGCTATAAGGCGGGCCTCGACTTGGAGACGGTCCTCAAGTCGGTGGCCTCGGGCGCGGCCGGAAGCTGGTCGCTCTCGAACCTCGGGCCGCGGATTATCGCCGGCAACTTCGATCCGGGGTTCTTCGTCGAGCACTTCGTCAAGGACATGGGCATCGCGCTGGATGAATCGAAACGCATGGGGCTGGCGATGCCGGGGCTGGCGCTGGCCCACCAGTTGTATCTTGCGGTGGCCGCCCAAGGCCACGCCCGAGCCGGCACCCACGCCCTGGAATTGGCCCTCGCATCGCTCTCGGGAATCGACTGGAGGAAGCGTCAGCAACTGTCATCGGCGCCCGGGTGAACATGGCGCGGCGGTGCGCTTGCGCAACGCGCCCGGTAGGCTGCGATGCTTGGCGAAGATGGGCAACATCGAGCGCCTCTGACGTTTTCAACGTTTTTTCGCAGTATGTCGAGCCGTATCGACCGATGAACCACGAAGGCCGAGTTGAGCCTCTGCTGTTTCTTGTCACGCCGTGGGCGGAGCTCGACTGGTGGGCCCCGAGAGGACCTTGAGGATTCGCGATCGCGGCTTCCCTTCCGGAGAGTGGGCTCGGGGAAAGCCGCAAAAACCAGACCGATCGAAAGGCCGCCCAAGCCATGAAAATCATGCAGATCACGTCCGGCCGGGGGGTTGGCGGAGCCACCACCCACTGCTTGCTCTTGGCGCGGGAACTAACGCAAAGGGGCCACCAGATCACGCTCCTCTGCCCTCCGAAAAGCTGGATCGCCGAGCGGGCGGTCGCCGAGGGGTTCCAGGTTCTGCAATCCGAGTTGCGCCGCTGGCCGCCGGACGATCTCCGCAGCGTCGCCGATTTCATCCGCCAGGCCGGAATCGAACTGATCCACACGCACATGAGCCGAGCGCACTCGTTTGGGATCCTGCTGCGCTGGACCACCGGCGTCCCTTGCGTGGCCACCGCGCATAGCCGCAGCGTGCAGCTCCACTGGATGTTCAACGATCTGGTGATTGCCGTTTCCGACACGACGCGCCGATTCCACGAAAGCTACAACCTCGTCAAACCCAACCGCATCGTCACGATTCACAACTTCGCCGACGATCGCAGAATCAGCAGCCAGCCGGGCGAGGTCCGGGAAGACACCCGGCAATCCCTGAATGTCGACGCCGGCGACTTCCTGATCGGAACGGTCGGTTCGGTGATTCCGCCGAAAGGGCAACTCTACGTCGTCCGGGCGCTGCCTCGAATCCTTGCCGAAGTCCCCCGTGCCAAGCTGCTCATCGTCGGCGAGCTGGAATGTGAATCCTACGTCGAACAGATCAACCGCGAGGCGGAGGCTTTGGGCGTATCGCCGCACCTGCTCTGGGCCGGGCGGCGCAACGACGTCCACCGCATCCTGCCCGCACTCGACCTCAGCGTGCTGGCGTCGCTGAAGGAGAATTTTCCGCTCGTGCTCCTGGAAGCCATGGCGGCCGCCGTTCCGGTCGTGGCATCCGACGTCGGCGGCGTCGGCGAGTGCGTCGAGCCGGGGGTCACCGGGCTGCTCGTGCCGCCGGCCAACTCCGATGCCCTGGCCGCGGCGATAGTCTCCCTTGCCGAAGACCCCCAGCGCCGACGCGCCATGGGCGAGGCGGGCCAGAAACGATTGTTCAAGTGCTTTTCCGCGGAATCGCAAATCGACGGCATCGAACACGCGCTGGCTGAAGTCGTCCGCCGCGCCCATGCAGCATGACCCGGGTCGGCCCTTGACCGGCGGAGACATCGGCGCGGTGCGTGTGCCTTGATTCCATCGCCGGAGTGCCAGAACGGACTGCCATGATGCGAGCTACCGTCTGCATCCTTGCGCTGACCTGGACCCTCGGGACAGGCGCCGCTCTCCATGCCCAGGGGACCCGCTCCGACTACGAGCGTGCCAGCGGTTTTCGAAGACTGACCGACAACAAGGTGTTTCGAGATCGCGTCAGGCCCAATTGGCTGGAGGAAGGCGCCGCCTTCTGGTACCGGGTTCAGACGGCCCCCGACCGCCACGAGTTCGTTCTCGTCGATGCGGAAAAGGGCGAGCGCAGGCCGGCCTTCGACCACGCCCGGCTGGCCGAGGCTCTCAGGAACGAGGGAGTCGCTGATGCCTTGCCGGACCGGTTGCCGATCGATTGGCTGAGGATCGACCGCCGCCAGGAGCGGATCAGCTTCCGCTGCGATGATCAGCGGTGGATTTGCGGCCTCCGCGACTATCGCCTGATGGAGGACGAGCGGGAGCCGCCGCCGCGACCCGGCTTGCCTCCGTCGCCCAGGGTCCGATCCCGGCGAGACTCGGGTGACGACACGGAGATCACCTTCGTCAACAAGACGCCCGGCAGCGTGGAGGTTTTTTGGGTCACAGCCGACGGGGACCGCGTCAGTTATGGCGCCCTGGCGCCCGGCGCCCGGCGACGCCAGCACTCCTACGCCGGCCACGTCTGGCTGGTTGTGGATCAGCGGGGCGAGGAGCTGGTCATGTTCCTCTGCGAAGAAGAACCCCTGATCGCCGAGATTACCGGCGTGGTGGAAGGCAGGCCTCCACGGCCGGCGGCAGCGCGCCGGCCGGGCCTCCGCAATCCACCGCCAAGCGCGGAATCGCCCGACGGAAGATGGCAGGCCTTCACCCGCGACGGCAATCTCTATCTCCGCTCGGCCGACGGGGGCGGCGAGTTCCCGCTCGGCGGTGAACGCGAGAGCAACCAGTTCTACCAGCAGCGGTTCTTCTGGTCGCCGGACAGCAGCCGGCTTGTGGCGATCCGCACGGCGGAAGGCGACGTGCGGAGAGTCTTTTTCGTCGAGTCGTCGCCGAGGGACCAGGTCCAGCCGCGGCTCCAGTCGTATCTCTACCTCAAGCCCGGCGACCGCATCCCGGTCGACACTCCCGTGCTATTTGACGTCGGCCGGCGGAAGCAGATTCCGATCAGCGACGACCTGCTGCCCAATCCCTGGAGCATCACGCGGATTGCCTGGGACGGCGACTCCTCCCGCTTCACCTTTCTTTACAACCAGCGCGGCCACCAGGCCTTGCGGGTCATCGCCGTCAGCGCCGACGGCATGGCTCGGGCGATCGTCGACGAGCGCAGCCAGACCTTCATCGACTACGTCGGCAAGCAGTTTTATTACACCCTCGCCGAAACAGGGGAGATCATCTGGATGTCGGAACGCGACGGCTGGAATCACCTCTACTTGTATGACGGCCGGACCGGCGAGGTGAAGAACCAGGTCACCCGCGGGCCATGGGTCGTCCGCGACGTCGACCTGGTCGATGAAGAAAATCGCCAGATCTACTTCCGCGCCGGCGGTATCCGGCCCGGGCAGGATCCCTACTACATTCACTATTGCCGCGTGAATTTCGACGGCAGCGGGCTGGTGATCCTGACCGAGGGCGACGGCAACCATCGGGCGGAGTTTTCACCCGACCGGCGGTTCTTCGTCGACGAGTGGTCGCGGGCCGACCGGCCGCCGGTGACCGAGTTGCGGAGCGTTGACGATTGCCGCCTCGTCTGCCGCCTGGAAGAGGCTGACTGGAGCAAGCTGCTGGAGACCGGCTGGCGGCCACCCGAGCCCTTCTCCGCCGCCGGCAGGGACGGCCAGACGCCGATCCACGGATTGATCTACCGGCCGACCTCGTTCGATCCCCGCAAGAAATACCCGGTGATCGAAGAGATCTACGCCGGTCCCCACGGCGCGTTCGTGCCGAAGAGCTTTCACGTCCGCTCCGGCGCCCAGGCGCTGGCCGAGCTCGGCTTCATCGTCGTGCGGATCGACGGCATGGGAACTTCGCACCGGTCGAAAAAATTCCACGACGTGTGCTGGAAGAACCTCGGCGACGCGGGCTTTCCCGACCGCATCCGGTGGATCGAGGCGGCCGCGGCGAAGTATCCGTACATGGACCTTGCGCGGGTCGGAATCTACGGCGGCTCGGCCGGCGGCCAGAGTGCCGCCCGGGCGCTGCTGGCCCACGGCGAGTTCTACAAGGTGGCCGTCGCCGACTGCGGCTGCCACGACAACCGCATGGACAAAATCTGGTGGAACGAACTCTGGATGGGTTGGCCCGTCGGACCCCACTACGAGGAGCAGTCCAACGTCACCTGCGCCCATCGCCTCCAGGGAAAACTCCTGCTGATCGTCGGCGAGATGGACCGCAACGTCGATCCGGCCTCGACGATGCAGGTGGTCGATGCCCTGATCAAGGCCGACAAGGATTTTGAAATGCTCGTCATCCCCGGCGCCGGCCACGGCGCCGCGGAGACCCCCTACGGCAATCGCCGCCGGATGGATTTCTTTGTCCGCCATCTGCATGGCGTCCAGCCGCGGAGCGCGCCGTAGTCCGCTGCGAATCGGCTCGACCGCGCGGCAAGCCTACCTGGTTCCCTAAATGAGCTTGCGTGATTCCGGGAGGAATTCATGAGAGCGTGATAGCCGCGTGCGCCTTGCCCCGCGGCGCGCCTGCGCTGTGGCACAAGCCGTACGTAACGAAGCGCGGGGCAAGCCCACGCGGCTATCTGAATAACAGCCGCTTTTTCCACGAATCACGCAGGTCGAATTAGCTCCAGCTTGGGAACCGCGACCGCACCGGCTATCGACACCGTTCAGCGCTCCGACACCCGCCACTCCAGAATTCCAGCGGAGAACGCCGTCTTGAGCTGCACCTCGATCCGCAGTGCGTCCGTCTCGACCGGGCGGAACTGGAGCGTGTTGAATTTGTCGAGTTCCGTCCCGAAGGGGCCGCTGGCTTCCACCGGCTTCCACTGGCCGGCGGCGCGGTAGAGCAGTTTCCACGACTCGGGCGCGCGGCACTGGCCCCGCCCGGTGTCGTCGAACCAGTAGACGTCCACCTTGGAGACGGTGGCCGGCTGGGCGAATTCATATTGCACCCACTCGGCCGTCCCCCGGTGGTCCCACCAGGTGAACCGCGGAATCCCGTGGTCGTTGGAAGCGGCCGGCTCCAACTGGTCGCTCAGCGCCTCGATGGGGTCGGCCCGCCAGGTGTGCGACGACGACGCCCGGCTCCGCGAGGCGATCGTCGGCAACGGGGGTAGGACCGCCAAGTCTTGCGATCGGGGCATCCAGACGACCATTTCGTTCTCGCCGCGGTGGCACCAGGCGTAGTAGGGAATCATCGTCAGCCGGCGGCGCTGGCTCTCGACCGCGCCCTGTTCCGACCGGCTGACCGCTTGGGCCTCGCCGATCAACACGGTGATGCCGCCGAGCAAGTCAGCCCGGTGCTGCGGCTGGAACTGGGCGTCGCCGGGAATCCAGACATTGCGGACTGCGCCCTGGTGATCGGCTCCCTCGATGCAATAGACCAGGGGGCCGCGGTCGAAGGCCACGCGGCCGCGGTCGTCTTCAACCGCCTCGTTGGCCAAAACGCGGCGAACCGGCATCGGCAGGTCGATTTCCACAACCTCGCCGGGCGTCCAGCGCCGCTGGAGAACCGCGTAGCCATCGGCCAACTCGGCAGCGGCCCGTTCCGAACCGACGCGGATCGACCAATCGCCGGGCGTGGCGTCTTCGTAGCGGTAGAGGTCGCTCGGCAGGACCTGCCCGCGAACCCAGCCGGGAACCCGGATGCGGAGGGCGAAGTCCGCCGGCTTTTCAGGCGAGACGGTGATGCGAATCTTCCCGCTCCACGGATAATCGGTCTCCTGGACGAGCGTGACCGGCTCGCCGCCCAGCTTGACCGAGGCCTTGCCCGAGAGAAACAGGTTCACATAGAGGTCTTTGCCGCGGACGGCATAGACGTATCCGGGGATCGACGGCAGGAAGCGGACGACGTTGCTCGGGCAGCAGGAGCAATCGAACCAGGGGCTGCGTTCCAGTGCGCCGTGGTTGAAGCGGAACTTCCTGTCGCATTCGAGCGGGTTGGGATAGAAGAACCGGTCGCCGCTGAGCGACACGCCGGCGAGGAATCCGTTGTAGACGATCCGCTCGAGCACGTCGGCGTACCTGGCGTCGCCGTGGAGCAGGAACATGCGGTGATTCCACAGGGCCAGGGCGATCGCCGCGCAGGTCTCGTTGTAGGCCTTGAGGTTGGTCAGGGTATAGGCGCCGGCGTAGCCCTCGCCGGCGCCGTGCTGGCCGACGCTGCCGATCAGGTAGAGCTTCCGTCCAACCACGTCCTGCCAGATTCGGCCGATGGCATCGATGTAGGCCTGCTCGCCGGTCAGTGCCGCGACGTCGGCCACGCCGGCGTAAAAATAGCCGCCGCGGACCGCGTGGCCGACGGCCTCCGACTGCTCGACGACCGGTGCATGGTCCTGGGCATACTGGCCGTAGAGGCTTTCGCGCTTTTCCTTGTTGCCCCGCATGTCGACGAAGAACTTTGCGAGGTCGAGGTATTTCTTATCACCGGTGGCGCGGTACAGCCGCACCAGCCCGATTTCGATCTCTTCGTGGCCGGGCACGTGCGTGAGCTGCCCCGGATTGGGGCCGAACGTCTTGGCGATCAGGTCGGCATTCTTGATGGCGATCTCGAGGAGGCTCCGCTTGCCGGTCGCCTGGTAGTGGGCGACCGCCGCCTCGTACATGTGGCCCACGTTGTAGAGTTCGTGGCTGCCGCCGAGGCCGGTCCAGCGCGGGGTCCGTCCATGCGGCCCTTTCGATCCGGAGGTCTTGGCGGTGTAGAGATAGCCGTCGTCTTCCTGCGCGGCGGCGAACTTGGCGATCAACTCGTCGAGGTAGCGGTCCAGCTCGGCGTCCGCCTGGAGAGCCAGCGTGTACGCGGCCCCTTCGACGATCTTGAACACGTCGGAGTCGTTGAAATAAATGCCTTGAAAACCATCGGGGTTTCTCTCGGCGGCGGCGACGAAGTTGCTGATCCTGCCCGTCTCCTCGCACCGCTGGAAGCAATAGGGGACCGTCACCTTGCGGTTCGTCTCCATTCGCGGCTGCCAGAATCCCGGGCCGACTTCAACGGCGGTGAACGGCACCGGCTGGATCGGGTAGTCGGACTGGGCGAAGACCGGCGGCACGGCCGCCAGCAGCGCGAGGCAGGGGGCGAGAATCAAAGACGTGGGTTTCATCGTGGCGATTCCTGGGATTTCGAGGGGGGCGGAGGGTCATGGGGCTACGGCCTAAATCGACCTGCGTGATTCGTGGAAAAAGCGGCTGTTATTCAGATAGCCGCGTGGGCTTGCCCCGCGGCGCGCCTGCGCTGCGGCACAACCCGTACGTAATGAAGCGCGGGGCAAGCCCACGCGGCTATCACGCTCTCATGAATTCCTCCCTACAATCACGCAAGCTCATTTAGGTTACCGGCGGGGCAAGGAACAGTCGAGTGTTGCGCAACGAAGGGCCCAGGTTCTCTTCTCCTTTCCCCCCCAAGCCGAGACGGCGGGTAGACTCCGTGCGCAGTTGCTGGCTTTCGAAGGTCAGGGGTGTCCCTTCGGGACGAGCCGCAAGAACGGCGCCGGGAGTCTTTGCTTTTACCCGCGCCCGTAACCCACAACCCCTCACCGCACGTCCAGCCGTTGAATGCCCTCTTCGCGCGCGATCTTCAGGGCCTCCTCGTACTCCTTGAACGTCACGCCGCGGCGGATGCTCTCATGCCGCCGCGCGGTCCCCGCCGGACGGTACTGGGGCATGATGTTGACATAGGTGTTGACCGAGATCTCTTGAGCGAGAAAGCGCATGACCTGGCGGGTGCCGGCCTGGCCGTTGGGCATCACCAGGTGCCGGACCAGAAGGCCCCGCCGCGCAAGCCCTTCCGCGCCGATCTCCAGATCGCCCACCTGCTCGTGCATCTCCCGCAGGGCCGCGCGGGCCACTTCCGGGTAGTCGGCCGCGCCGGCCAGCTCCTGGGCAACGCGCTCGTCCCAGAATTTGAAATCCGGCATGTAAATGTCGACGACCCCGCGGAGCGAACGGAGCGTCTCCACCGAGTCGTAACCGCCCGTATTGTAGACGAGCGGAAGGCGCAGACCCTCGTCGATCGCCGCCGGCAGCGCCTCGAGAATCTGCGCCGCCACGTGCGACGGGGTCACGAAGTTGACGTTGTGGCACCCCCGGCGCTCGAGCGAGACCATCATCGCGGCCAATTCGCCGGGCAGAACCTCGCGGCCTTCGCCCAAATGGCTGACCTCGTAGTTCTGGCAGAAGACGCAGCCCAGGTTGCAGTGCGCGAAAAAAATCGTCCCTGATCCGTTCCAGCCGCTGAGGCAATTCTCCTCGCCGTGGTGAGGAAAACAACTGCTCACCCGGGCATGGCGGCCGGTCTTGCAGAACGAAGCCGGATTTGTGGAACAGCGATCCGCGTGGCATCGCCGCGGGCAGCCCACGCAGTCCGATAGCCGGGCGACCGCCGCCTCAACGCGGCGGGCCAGCTCGCCGGAGCGATGAAGATCAAGATAGGCCGGGTAGGTCTCTGGCATTGGTTGACCGCGGCTGCCCGCCAAATCCGCTTACAGCTTCTTCAGGATCGCGTCGACTGCCTGGTCGTAAATCTGCTGCCACTGCGGCGCCAGCAGGCAGTCGCAATCCTCTTGGGCGAAGCCCGTGTTGTTTCGCTGCTTGGCCGTTGGCGCATAGTAGAGGTAACCGTTGGTGCAGCCGGCCACGAAGGTCAGCGGCGCCGGCGCCCGCTTCTTGATGTCCAGGCCGATCTGGACGGTCAGTTCGCCCGGGAACGTAATGAGTACGAAGTCGCCGATTCTCATCCCCATGACCTCGGCATCGACCACCGGTTTTCCGGCGGCGGCGTTTGCCACCTGGTGCTTTTTGAGCAGGTCCATGTTCACCTGGAGCCGCGTGAGTTCTTCCATCGTGTGGATGTTCTGGATGTAGCGCTCCATGTTCGCCCTGTTTTCCTCATCGAGCTTGCCGAGGCCCTCTCGGCCGAGCGATTTCTCGTGGAGATACCGGTGGCTGGCGTAGGATGGGAAGTCGGCGAAAGTCTGGTATTGCACGAAGGGGGGCAGGATGGTCTTGTAGTTCAGACTGGTTCCTTTAAGCGACCGGAGGAGCCTGGTCTGCTCGGCCTCGATCCTGGCTATCCGTTGCTCCAGGTCGGTCGCTCTCGGCAGCGCGATGATTTGATTGACGACTTCCAGCTCGCCGCCATCTCTTGTCGCAATCGTTTTCAACGCCCGGAGGGCACTCAGGCCCAGCATGTTTCCGAGCGGTTCGGCATCGCGCGGATTGTGGACGTCCTTGTAAATCACGGGGTTGATGTCTCCGGCGCATCCCTGCAAGAAGATCGCCAGCGCCCCGCCGCCGAGGTTCTCCTCGATCGCCTTGGAGGCAAAGCCGATGATGTCGGCCGTATTGCCCCGGCTCGGAACGCCTTGGATGGGATGGCAGGCAAAGTTGTAGACGACCGCCAGCGGCTGTCCGTCCACCCTGTCGAGGCGCAGCAGGCCGATTTCGGGATCGATCGGCCCGATGCCGGCGAGATCCTCGTCGCGGGGAAGCGAGTAGGCGTGGCGGACGTCGGCCTCCCTGCCGTCTTTCAACTGGAGCCTGCGGTTCTCCATGATCCTGTCTTCGCGGCCGCGGCCGGCGCCGACCCTGACGGGCGCCAAGTTGCGCCACGCCGCCTTGACGGCCTCGACGGCCCGCTGTTCGACGTCCTCGCAGACGATCCCATGACAGTGGCTGGCATTGATTAGGACATGCGACGGCCGAATCTGAAGCTCCTTTTCGAGCCGCCCGCGGACGTTCGGGAGGAAGCTGTTCCGGACCCTGCCGAGCTCGCCGATGGCGACGGCGTCCAAGGTGATGATCACCGCCGTGGCGGCGTCGCTGCGGAGCACCAGTGCCTTGGCGTACAAGGGGTCGTTGACGGGCGCCGCGTCGCGATCGGTGATGTCGACCTTGGCGGCTCCGGCTTGGAGTTGAGCCGCCTCGGCGGCCAGCGGCGCGAGCAGCAGCGCGGCGGCAAGGGCAAGTTGGGCAAGTCTTCTACTGTTCATGGGGAGATTCTCCTCGGCACGTGGTAAGCGGCCCCTCCGCGTGGCTCCCGGCGGCCGGCCTGGCGGCGGCGCCCCCATTTTAACGGCGCGCCAAGCCCCGGCACACCGGCGGACTGCCAGACCGGCCGCTAGGCATTCGACATTCGGAATTCGACATTCGACATTTTCGCGCCTCCCTCCTTTCGCTCGGATGCCGGCTCTGGTAGCCTTGCTTCCACTGGATTGTTGTGCGCATTGAGTGCGGCGGCGAGCCGGGGCGAGGCGACCTGGCCGGGTGACGGTAAGGTCTTTTTGCAAGGCAAGTTGCGCTGTTCCAGGCCGGCCAGTCGCGCGAATCGAGATCGAACCGAAAGAAAGGGATGGCGTGGACTACGAGGCGTTTGTTGAGGAGAAGATTGCGGAGATTCGCGGGGCGGTCGGCGGCGGGCGTGCGATCAACGCCCTGAGCGG
Organism: Planctomycetota bacterium; assembly: GCA_023621895.1. Classification (GTDB taxonomy): domain Bacteria; phylum Planctomycetota; class Planctomycetia; order Pirellulales; family Thermoguttaceae; genus JAAYCB01. The sequence continues at coordinate 12,691 of JAMOAF010000642.1, read as the reverse complement.
AGGCGTCGACAGTTCGGTGGTCACGGTGCTCGGTCATCGGGCCCTGGGCGATCGGCTCCGCACGGTCTTCATCGACAGTGCTTTGATGCGGGAAGGCGAGCCGGAGAGCGTCCGCGACATCTTCGCCGGCATGGGCATCCCCGTGGAGGTGATCGACGCCCGGGCGGACTTTCTCGGCGCCCTGGCGGGCTTGACCGACCCGGAGGAGAAACGCAACGCCGTGACGAGCACTTTTTACAGGAAGGTGTTCGGCGACCTGGTCCGGCAGAGCGGGGCAACGTACCTGCTCCACGGGACGATCCTGACCGACATCGAGGAGACCGTGGCGGGGATCAAGCGGCAGCACAACATCCTCGCCCAGTTGGGGATCGATCCGATGGCCGAGTATGGCTACCACGTGCTCGAGCCGCTGGCCGAGTTGCGAAAGGACGGCGTTCGCGAGGTGGCCAAGGTGCTCGGGTTGCCGCCGGAGTTGGCCGAGCGGATTCCATTTCCCGGCCCGGCCCTGGCCGCGCGGATCGTGGGCGAGGTGACCGAGGCGCGCTTGAAGCTGATCCGCGCCGCGACGGCGATCGTCGAGGAGGAACTGGCCTCGACCAAGGCGTTCCAGTATTTTGCCGTCCTGCTGGAGGACAAGGCGACGGGCATCCGCGGCGGCCGCCGCGAGTTCGGCCAGATCATCGTGGTTCGCTGCATCAACAGCGTCGACGCTCGGGAAGCCTCGGTCGTCGAGGTCCCCTGGGAGACGCTCCACCGGATCTGCGCGCGGGTCACCTCGCTTGACGGCGTCAACCGGTGCCTCTACGATCTGACGCCCAAGCCGCCGGCGACCGTCGAGTATGTTTGACGCATCCAAGGAGTGAGCCACCGTGCCAAAGCGTGACGACATCCACAAGGTGATGATTATCGGATCGGGGCCGATCGTGATCGGCCAGGCCTGCGAGTTCGACTATTCGGGCACGCAGGCCTGCAAGGCCCTGCGGAGCCTGGGCTACCAGATCGTGCTGGTGAATTCGAATCCGGCGACGATCATGACCGATCCGGGCATGGCCGACGTGACCTACATCGAGCCTTTGAACCTCTCGACGCTGGCCGACATCGTCGCCCGGGAGAAACCCGACGCCCTGCTGCCGAACCTTGGCGGCCAGACGGGGCTGAATCTTTCCTCGGAGCTATTCCGGGCCGGGGTGCTCACCGAGCACGGCGTCGAGGTGATCGGCGTCCAGGTCGACGCGATCGAGCGCGGCGAGGACCGCGAGGCGTTCAAGCAGACGATGAACCGGCTGGGGATCGAGATGCCGCGGAGCAAGATCGCTCACAGGCTTGCCGAAGCCGAAGCGATCGTCGAGGAGATCGGTTTGCCGTGCGTGATCCGGCCGGCCTACACGATGGGCGGGACCGGCGGCGGGCTGGTCTACAACATGGAGGAATTCCGCACCGTCGTCCAGCGCGGCCTGGCGGCCAGCCTCGTCAAGCAGGTCCTCGTCGAGGAATCGGTGCTTGGCTGGGAAGAACTGGAGCTGGAGGTCGTCCGCGACGCCAAGAACCAGATGATCACCGTCTGCTTCATCGAAAACGTCGACGCGATGGGCGTGCACACGGGCGATTCCTACTGCACCGCGCCGATGCTGACCATCGACGAGAGCCTCCAGAAGCGGCTCCAAAAGCACTCCTACGACATCGTCGAGGCGATCCAGGTCATCGGCGGGACGAACGTCCAGTTCGCCCACGATCCGAAGACGGGACGCGTCGTCGTGATCGAGATCAATCCGCGAACCTCGCGCAGTTCGGCCCTGGCGTCGAAGGCCACGGGCTTTCCGATCGCCTACGTGTCGTCGCTCCTGGCCGGCGGGCTGACGCTCGACGAGATTCCCTACTGGCGCGAGGGCACGCTGGAGAAATACACCCCCTCGGGCGATTACGTCGTCGTCAAGTTCGCCCGCTGGGCCTTCGAAAAATTCGAAGGGCTGGTCGACAAGCTCGGCACGCAGATGCGGGCGGTGGGCGAGGTGATGAGCCTGGGCAAGACGTACAAAGAGGCCCTCCAGAAGGCGATCCGCTCGCTGGAGATCGGCCGCTACGGGCTGGGCTTTGCCAAGGACTTCAACAAGCGATCGCTCGACGAGCTGATGGGCATGCTGGCCGAACCCACCTCGGAGCGGCAGTTCATCATGTACGAGGCGCTCCGCAAGGGGGCCAGCGTGGCGGCGCTCGCCGAGAAGACGTTCATCAAGCCGTGGTTCATCGAGCAGATGAAGGAGCTGGTCGAGCTGGAGGAGCAGATTCTCGCCCAAAAGGACAACCTCTCTGACGAATTGCTCATCAAGGCGAAGCAGGACGGCTTCGCCGACCGCTACCTGGCCAGGTTGCTCGGCGTGAAGGAAAAGCAGATTCGCGACCGCCGCAGGGCTCTGGGCGTGGTCGAAGGCTGGCACGCCGTGCCGGTCAGCGGGGTCGAGAACGCGGCCTATTATTACTCGACCTACAACGCGCCGGACGCCACCGAGGTTTCTTCCGGCCGCAAGGTGATGGTCCTCGGCGGCGGGCCCAACCGCATCGGCCAGGGGATCGAGTTCGACTATTGCTGCGTCCACGCGGCCTTCGCGCTCCGCGACGCGGGGATCGAGTCGATCATGGTCAACTGCAACCCGGAGACCGTCTCGACCGACTACGACACCTCGAACAAGCTCTATTTCGAGCCGCTCACCGTCGAAGACGTGCTGAGCATCTACGAGAAGGAGAAGCCGGAGGGGGTGATCGTGCAGTTTGGCGGGCAGACGCCGCTGAACATCGCCGCCGAACTGGCCGAAGCAGGGGTCAAGATTCTAGGCACTTCGCCGGATGCCATCGACCTGGCCGAGGATCGCGACCGTTTCCGCCAGATCATGCGGAAGCTGGGCATTCCCCAGCCGGAGTCGGGCATGGCCAGCACCCTGGAGGAGGCCCTGGAGATCGCCGCGCGGATCGGATACCCGCTGATGGTACGGCCGTCGTTCGTTCTCGGCGGCCGGGCGATGGAGGTGGTGCACGACGAGGAGATGCTCCGCCGCTACGTCCAGCGGGCCGTGGACGTGGCCCCCGAGCGGCCGATCCTGATCGACAAGTTCCTGGATAACGCGATCGAGGTCGAGGCCGACGCGATCGCCGACGGAGAAGACGCCTTCGTGCCGGCGATCATGGAGCACATCGAGCTGGCCGGAATCCACTCGGGCGACTCGGCCTGCGTGATTCCGCCGATCAGCATCTCGCCCAAGCACATCGACACGATCTACCAGTACAACCGCAAGATCGCCATCGAGCTGGGCGTGGTCGGGCTGATGAACATCCAGTACGCGATCTACAAGGACACGGTCTATATTCTCGAAGCCAATCCGCGGGCGAGCCGCACCGTGCCGCTGGTCTCCAAGGTCTGCAACATCCCCATGGCCCGGATCGCCGCCCAGGTGATGCTCGGTAAGAAGCTTTCGGAAATGAACCTGGCGCGGAGGGCGTTTCCGCATTTCGGCGTCAAGGAGGCCGTCTTTCCCTTCAACATGTACCACGAAGTCGATCCGGTGCTCGGGCCCGAGATGCGGAGCACCGGCGAGGTGCTGGGCATGGCCAACTCGTTCGGGTTGGCCTTCTTCAAGGCCGAGGAGGGAACGGGAGTCCCCCTGCCCCTGGAAGGCACGGTGCTGATCACCGTGGCCGACCGCGACAGGCCGGCGGTCCAAGAGGTCGCCCGGCGGTTCGACGAGTTGGGGTTCAAGATCGTGGCCACCGAAGGGACGCAGGCGTTTCTCCTCGAACAAGGGATCGCGGCGGGTCCGATCGCCAAGATGCGCGAGGGGCGGCCGAATATCGTCGATGCCCTGATCGACGGCCAGATCCAACTTGTAATCAATACGCCGAGGGGAAAGGCCAGCAAGGCCGACGATGCCTACATTCGCCAGACGGCGATCCGCTGCAAGGTGCCCTACGTGACCACGCTGGCCGCCGCCGTGGCCGCGGCCAAGGGCATCGACGCATGCCGGAAGGGGCGCGGAGGGGCAAGGAGCCTTCAGGAGTACCACGCCGATATCGTCTGAAACGGCTCAAGACGGGTTCCCAAGCCGGAGCTTGGGAACCAGGTGATGCGCGTTTTTCAGGGCAGGGTTCAGGCTTTCATGCCACCTGCTCGCACCTCGTTCCCAAGCGCGCACCTCGTTCCCAAGCTCCAGCTTGGGAACGAGAAACGCTACTTCGCCGCCGGCACAAGCCGCACCGCGCGCAATCGCAGCAGCGGAGTCGTGAACTTGCCGGCCGGCTTGAGCGCGGCGAATTGCACGCCCGCCTCAAGAGTCATCTGCCCGATCTTGGCCTTCTTGTATGTCTCCCAGGAGCCGCTGCTCTCGATGGCGGCGGAGATTTCCTGCCTGGATACGTTGAAGGCGTAGGGGTTGCCGGCGCTCCGGTCGCCGGCCGACCATTCCATGAAGACGTCGTAAGCCCCCGCCTTGGGAACCTCGACCAGCCACTCCACCTGATCGGCGTCGGTCCACTCGCCGAACGCTTTCCACTCGGGCATGCGCTTGATTTTCGGGCCCATCCCGCGGCCGGCGGCGGCGGTCAGAGCGATCGAACCGTCGGCGGCGGGCTTGACCGGCTTGAGCTGCGGTTGCGGATTGTCGTCACAGACCTCGATGTCCTTGAACTCGACGTGCATCACGCAGCCGGCGTGCATCTGGAGGACGCAATGTCCCGCTCGATAGTCGGGGGTGTCTTCCACCTCGGCGGTCTTCGTGCCGTTCACCGTGACGGCGATCTTCTGGCCGTGCGCGTCGATCACCATCTCGTTCCACTCGCCCTCCGGCTTGTAAAGCTTGGATTCCTCCTCCTTGGACAGCTTGTCGAGCCAGCCGCGGCCGTAGCTTTCGTAAACGCCGCCGGTGCCGCTGCCGTCGCGGCCCACCTGAATCTGCATTTTGTGCGCCTTCTCGGGAGGCAGGATCATCGTGCGGACATAGAACCCGCTGTCGCCCGAGAAACAGCGGAACTTGAACCGGACCGTGAAGTCCTTGAATACGTCGTTACTTTCCAGCAGTCCGTAGAGTTTGGCGTTGTCGGCCGTGCCGACGATGGCGCCGTCCTTGACTTCCCATTCGCCGTGGCCCACCTTGTGCCAGCCCGTGAGCGTCTTGCCGTCGAACAGCGGCCTCCACTGGCACTCCTGGCCGGCCTGAGAGACCGGGCCCGCACAGACGAACAGCAACACGGCGGTCGCGGCAATCTTCGAGCACTGCATGAGACGCTCCTAAAAGGTAAAGGTTCGGGGGGGCGCGGCGGCAAGAGCGGCTTTCCAGCGGTGAGCGTCCGCCGCGTGTATCGGAAGGCAGGGCGGATCGGATCGACAATAACCGCCGCCCGAGCCGCCGTCAACATGCCGGCGCGGATGGATCATTTGTCCCGCGGCTTTTCCGGTTCAGCTTCCGGCGCCGGTTTGGCCTGGTTCTTCCCCGGCTCCGTTTTTCCGGCCTCGGGTTTGGCATCCGTCGGGCTTACGGCGGCGGGAACCGGCGGTTCTTTGTCGCCCTTGGGTGGCGCGGGCGCTGTCTCCCCCGCCGCCCCGCTGAGCTTTTTCAGCCACCGCGCGCGGACGAGATTTCCGCTCAGCCCCGGAGCATCCTTGTCGTTCTGGTAGAGTTCGATCGCCTCGGCGGTTCGGCCGGTGGCTTCGCAGACCCGGGCGAGGTTGTAGATGGCCCCGTGCCGCCACTTGCCATCGGGGTCGGCGGCCAGCACGCGGGTCCTGAAGTAATCTTCGGCGGCAGCGTAGTTGCCCGATTGTTCGACGACCAATCCCAGCCAGTAGCTGGCGTCGATCTTCGCGGCCCGGACGTGCGCCTCGGTCTGGGCATCCAGGTTGGCGACAGAGACGGCAAAATCCGACTGCCGCGCCAGTTGATAGAACTGGGTCGCGCTGGGCTCGCCCGTAAAGACGCCTTTGAAATGGTAGGCGCGGGCTTTCCACAGCGCGCTGCCGAACACGGACCCGAAGATGTTCTGCTGCTGCCATTGAAAACGCTCTTGGCCGTGGTGGATCTCCTGCCACAGCACCTGGTACGGCAGCGGCCAGAGAACCGCATCCTTGATCTGCGGACATTTCTTGAACCGCGCCGCCTGGGCGCTGGGATCGGACGAGAGCACGATCTTCTCGTCGCCGGTCAGCCGGCTCTCGACCAGCTTCATCCTCTGCGCCAGGTAGCCGGGCGAGGCCTCGACGAGTGCCACGACGCGCTGCAAGTCTTCTTTGCGCACCGGGTAATCGCCCTCCTGGAGGGCGTCCATCTGGCGGAGCACCCCGTCGTCGGCCGCCGCCTCGGAAAGGGTCGCCGGCTGGCCGGCCAGTCCGCGCTCGCCCAATTGCCACCCCCCCCGCTTGACGATCGGCAACCCCATGGAAGGGTCGAACAGGTAGATTTCCCCCTCGATCAGCACGCCCACCGCCCAGAGGCGCGCCGGCGCGGCTTCCTTGCCGCCCTCGCCCAGCAGGCCGAGCAGCGCCGCGTCGAGATTCCACTGCCTTGCCAGCAACACGAACACCCAGGCACGCTCGATCGCCGTCCCGCGTCCCAAGAACAGCGTCTCCCAGGGTTTCTTGACCAGCGGAGAGGCGCCCTGGCCGAGCGCGGGGACAGTCCGTTCGAGCTGGATGTTCTTGACGACCCAATCGAACAACGCCAGCGCCGGCTTGACCGGATCGTCCAGTTCCTCGCCGCAGGCCCAAGCGGCCACGTTGCGCAGCCAGACGGCCTCCTGAAACGTGAAGCTGTCCGTTACCGGAAACGCGAGCAGGGCCGGATCGATGACCGTGCCGTAGGCGATCAGCTCAATGCCCATGCGGCCAACTTCCGGAACCGGAATCTGGGCAAGCAGGACGCGCGTCTGGCTGGCAGTCTTCTCCGGCGAGTCGGCGCCGCCGGACTCGATCGCGCCCAACCGGTCGGCAAGCACGAGGAACTGCTCCGCCTGGCGGGCAACCTCAATCAGCCCAAGCCGCAGGGCCACGTCCGCCAAATGTTGTCCCAAGGAGCGCGCCTCCGCCGCAAGGCCGGCGACCGGCTCGGGCGGAGAAGCCGGCGCGGCTTGCTGCAACTTGGCGATTTTCTCTGCAAACGCCACCAGTTGCTTGCCCGCCGCGGAGGTCTCCCCACTGATGCCCGCGATCATCGGATCGGGCTGCCAGCCCTGCTGCGGCTTCTGTTTGCGGACCCATTGGTCGAGGCGGTTGATCGTCTGCTGGCGCATCTCGCCGCTGTCGAATTCCTCGAGCCGATTGAGGATTGTCTCAATTGCGTAATCGAACAATTCGTCGCGCCAGAGAACGTTGTCGGTGCTGTGCGATGCGTCGCCGCTTGAGCTGCCCGGCCGATTGCAGCCGGCAAGAGAAGCGGCGAGTGCAGCCAGCGCCGCGGCCGCGAAAACCGTAAGGCGGGTCGGTTTCATGAGTGGTTCCAAGCGAAAAGTTGCATGCGGCGATCGGTGGCGGCCAGCGATCGGGCCGGGCGCCGGGCGCGCGTGGTGTGCGGGTCAGTGAAAGCCTTCGATGGTTTGGCGAATCGCAACAAGCCGCCGGACGAGGGGGGCGAACTGGTCGAGGGGCACCATGTTCGGGCCGTCGCTGGGGGACCGTTCCGGCTGCGGATGGGTTTCAAAGAACAGCCCGTCCGCGCCCATCGCGGTGGCGGCTCGCGCGAGCGGCTCGACCATTTCGCGCTCTCCGCCCGACGAGTCGCCACGCCCGCCGGGTTCCTGCACGCTATGGGTGGCGTCGAAAATCACCGGCGCGCCCAGCGCCTGCATGCGGGGAATGCTCCGCATGTCGTTGACCAGGCGGCCGTAGCCGAAAAAGGTTCCCCGCTCGCAAAGCAGCACCTGGCGGCACCCGCCCGAAGCAAGTTTGTCGACGACGTGCCGCATATCCCAGGGCGCCAGGAACTGCCCTTTCTTCACGTTGACCGGCCGGCCGGTGGCCGCCGCGGCCAGCAAGAGGTCCGTCTGGCGAGCCAGAAACGCGGGAATTTGCAGCAGGTCGCATACCTCGGCGACCCGGGCCGCCTGGCCGGGCTCATGGATGTCGGTGGTCACCGGCAGCCCGGTCTCGTCCTTGACGCGCGCGAGGGCAGCCAAACCTGCCTCGATGCCCGGCCCGCGATACGACGCGACGCTCGTCCGGTTCGCCTTGTCGAACGAGGCCTTGAAAACCACCTGGACCGGCAGATCGGCAAGCTCTTGGCGCAATCGCCGGGCGATCGCCAGGGCCGTGGCGTCGTCTTCAAGCACGCAAGGGCCGGCGATTACCAGCAGCCGCTCCCCTCGACCGCAGCGGTAGGGGCCGATCGTGACGGGGTTTTCTGGCACGGCACATTCCTTCACGGCACGAGCAACGTCAAACGGTTCGGCAAAACGTCCACCTCGACCGGCAACATGCCGCCCGGATCGCCGTCGAGCTGGTAGGCGACGGCCTGGTCGGACACAAAACGCAGCCGGCTGGCGCGCGACAGCCGGCATCCCGAAAGCCGCGTGTGCCAGCCTCCCAGGTGGGCGGCAATCGCAAACCGGACCCCCCGAAGCAGCGAGTCGCCCCGGTAGGTGCAAAGGTCGAGTCGCCCATCGTCGCTCTCGGCCTGCATCGCCAGCGGGATGCCCCATCCGTAACGGGGGAGATTGCAGGCGAAGGCCCAATGGACCCGCAGCGGCTCGCAATCCCGACCATCGCAGTATACCCGGATTTCGGGATACCGATAACTACGAATGCACTGCCACACCGGTTTAAAGTAACTCGCATAGCCGATGTGGCCTCCACCCTGGCCGGCCGCCAGGCGGTGCTCGTGGACCTGGCGGACCACCTCGGCGTCAAAACCGCATCCGATCACCACGAGAAACAGCCGGCCATTGGCAAGACCCGCGTCAAGCGGCGCGAGGCGGCCCTCGACGAGCGTTCGGCACACCCTCTCCGGTCGGGCAGAGAAGCCAAAGTGCTTGGCGAGCAGGTTGGCGGTGCCTACGGCAAGCAGCGAAATCGGCACACCCGGTGCCGTTCGATTGGCCAGTTCGGCCGCCGTTCCGTCGCCGCCCGCTCCGACCAGGGCTCGGAGCCGGCCCTTCCGATGGAGCTGGTTGGCCTTCTCGGCGACCTCGCCCAGGTCCGTCAAGGCTTCGACGCAAAAACCTCTTTTTTGCAGCAGATCGACGAGTCGATCCACGCGAGCGCCTACCCCGCGGCGCCCGGCTTTGGGATTGACCGAAATGAGCACATGATCGGCGATGTCGGAAATCCGAGGTGCGAGGTCCGCAAGGTCGGGTTACGGAAGAGTGTTCCAAACGAATGAAGTATAGGGAACGCCGTTTCGGTCCGCAACGCGGCGACCGCCCCCGAGATCACCCACCGACGGGCTATGGGATGGCTTTGCGGTCGATTATGCCGCAGCAATCCGCGGCGATTGTAGCCGAATGAGACATGGTGAAAACGCCTGGGGAATTTGGCGTGGGGATTTTAGCGCGAATTGTAACCTATTGTGAATCAATAGTTTAAGAAAACAAAGCTGCCCTTCTCCGGTGGCGTCGGCGTTTTGGCACGCGGATTGCACCTAGTTAAAGGCAGCCCAAACGGTTGCGTATTTTTGGGACTGGCCCGTGGGGCCTCTGGCGGAGTGTGGTCGGGCGGCTACCTTGCCCTTGCCGTCCGATCTGACCGTTGTGGATTACGGTCCGGCAGAGGCCCCCATTTTTTTTGCGCCGTTTCCCTTGGGAGCGAACCCGCGTTCAGTCGGCCGCCTGCGCGTCGGCACCCAGCAGCCGGTAACCGAACTTCCGAGAAATCGCCAACGCGTTCTCCATCAGCGATCGGGCGATCTGCTCGAAGTCCGTTTCCTTCATCCGGAACGACGGGCCGGTGACCCACATCGAAGCCACGGGGTACTCGCGAGAATTGTAGATCGCCGCGGCCACGCAATGCAGCGTGTCGATCTCTTCGCCCCGGTCGACCGCATATCCCCGCACCCAGACCTCCGCCAGCTCCTCGAGAAACCGGCCTCGGTCGGTAATCGTGCGCTCGTTGAATCGCGTAAACAGCATTCGCCGGAGCTGCTGCTCCAGTTCGTCCTCCGGCAACGAGGCGAGCAGAGCCTTGCCCGGCGCGGCAGTGTGAAGTGGGAATCGATGGCCGATGTCGATCAAGAATTTTACCGGCTGGTTGCTCGGAACCTGTTCGACCACCAGGCCGTAGCCGTCGCCGAGCGCGCCGAGCAGCACCGTTTCCCCCGTCTGGTCGCGGACCAGCCGCATTCGCCTCAGCGACCTCTCGACCAGGTTCTGCTCGCTGATCACCGAATAACCGAGCGCGAGAAGCTTTCTGCTCAGCCTGAAACGCCCCCCTCTCGCATCCCGATCCAAGTAACCCCTGAAATGAAGCGTCGTGCAAATCCGAAAGACGCTGTTCTTGGGCACTTCCAGACACCGCGCGATCTCGCTGATCCCACAACCTCTCGGATGCGATGCCATGAATTCGAGGATCGAAATCGCCCTGTTCAGATTGGGCACATGGTATCGAGCCGTGGGATCGTGACTTTGCCGCCTGAGGCCGTCGTTCTGTGTCTTGCCCATGGCACCCGCCCGTCTGAGGGGATTGGCCGAGCGTGCGTGCTCGACGAGTAGTGGCCGGACTGTCCTGGTTATACCAAGTTGCAGCCGGGTGGATCAATTGTCACACGGACGCCCGGTAAAATATGGTTGAATTCGAATGATCCTTCCTCGGCGGAAAAGCCGAAGCCCCATTGAAACACTAATGTGTATAATTGCCAAGCGCGGGAACGTGGACCTTCCTCGGCTGAAAGAGCCGAGGCCCCATTGAAGCCGATGTGGCATCCGGTTCCGTCAAGCGCAGAGGGCCGCACTCCTCGGCTGAAAAGCCGAGGCCCCGTTAGAGCGTGGATATGCGCCGCAGTCCACGGACCCGCGTTTATCGAACTTCCGTGATCATGCCAAGCGGCTAAGACGGTCCCGCGCCGAGTCAGCCCGAGAAGTTTGTCGCCGCGGCGGTCCTGCCGGCCGTAATCGTCGACTATTCGGTTTACAGGATGCGGCGCACATGGAGCATGGCCCGCCGCGGCAGCCGTGCCGCGCTCCCACGATCGATGCAGCACGGGTTAGCAAGAGCCTGACCCGAAAGTGTCCCGAAAGGTGCTTCTGGCCTTTTGCCCGGCGGGATGTCGGCGCCGGATCGCGGTGGACCCCCACGCTTGCGGCCTCGGGTCCATGCGGCATGCTGAGGGGGGCCGTCGATCACCAGCAGCCGGTCCGGGGGCCAGACTCCCGCCAACCCGCTCACTCCTCGGACGTCGCTTCAATCACCGGGAAAGTCGCTTCGATGACGGTTCCCTGGTCGGGTCCGCTCCTGATGCTCACTCTCCCACCCAGAATTCGGCACCGTTCGCGAATGCCCTCCAGCCCGAAGCGAGTTGCCTGGACAGTCTCCTGGTCAAAACCGGTCCCCCAGTCTCGGACCTCCAACGTCACTTCATCATCGTTCTGTGTGAGTGCTACACGGACTTTCTCGCTCTTGCTATGGCGACAGGCATTGGTCATCCCTTCCTGGGCAATGCGGAACAACGAGTTCTCCAGCGTCGGCTCCAAACGCTTGAACGTGACAGCATGTTCGTATTCGATTTTCGGCGCCCCCCGCATCGATTCCAGGTGGCCTGCTACATCTCCAATGGCCGCAACCACCCCGAACCGGTCCAGCACGGGCGTCCTCAACCAGCTCATCACCCTGCGGACTTCCAGTGTTGCCTGGCGCAAAGCATCAAGTCCTTACCCATTCTTCAAAGCTGTCGCTGATCTCGTCCTCGCCGTAACCGAACAGTGCCTTCCAGCGGGGCGAGTAGTAGACTTTGCCGGTGCGGATGTCCCAATCCCAGATGCCGACTCCCGATCCTCGGACAACCAACTCGAACCGCTCCTGGCTGGCACGGAGCTCCTCGCAGGTCTGACGCAGCATTTGTTGCGTTTGCTTGAGCTCGGAGATGTCGGTGACCACCGCGGCAAAACGATGGACATCTCCGGTCGTGCTCAGCACGGGAAAGATGTTGTGGAGGGTCGAGATGGCGGCGCCGTCACGGCTGACAAGGGTCACCTCGCCCTGCCAGTATCCATCCCGACCAAGCGCGGGGCGTATCACTTCGTCAAGTTGTGTGACGAATTCGCTTGTGTGATACGCGGAGAATTGCCTGCCCAAGGCATCTTCCGGCGCTTTCTCCCCGACCAGGCGGGCCATCATCGGATTCATGTACGTGATGCGCCCGTCCAGGTCCGACATGCCAAACCCCTGTGCCGCGGCCTCGGCGAACCGCCGAAAGATCGCCAGCTTCTCCTCGGCCTGTTTGCGCTCGGTCGTCTCCACCAGCGAAAACACCAGGCCGACGACAGTGCCGCACTCGTCCTTGACCGGAGTCAACGTCCAGTCCCAAAAAGTAACACCGCGCTGCGGCTGGTCCGGAAATACGAATGGCTTGTCGTGGTATTCCACACTCACGCCGGTGTCGCGAACCCGGGCGAAGATCGCCGCGTTTTCCTTGTGGGGATACAGCGCGAAGTGGTTCTTCCCAATCATCGCTTCGGGCGTATACCCGCACGTCTTGGCATAGGCTTCATTGACGCGAAGGAAATTGAAATC
>JAMOAF010000876.1 GCA_023621895.1 Planctomycetota bacterium | reverse complement strand
GGACTCGAATGCCAGTTCCACAAGTCGCCGCAGCCGCCGGTGCGCCTGGCGCAGCGCCGGCCGAATCTCCGGCTGGCGGAGCGCCTCGTAGGCCGCGCGGACGAGGCGCGCCTCCGCGGCGTCGAGCCCGAAAAGCTCGAAGTCCACGTCGGTGCATTGCTGCCGCCCATCGCCGTCCCACAGGTAGACCGAGGCTTGGGCGACCTGGGTGTCCACCGTCCGATCGCTGGCCACGCCCCTCCTGGCGATCAGTTCATGGCGATCTTGGACGGGCGTGCCCGGCGGCAGGGCGACGCCGGCCTCGACGCTGCAAATCGCTCCATCGGCGAGCCGCAGGATGACGTTGGCCGCAAGCTGCTCGTGGATGCTGGCATAGAGGCTCTCGATCGCCGAACCGGTGAGCCATTCGGCCAGGTCGAACTGGCGGTAAAGGATCGCGCCGAGCGGCATCTGCTCCCCGTCCGCGTGGCACGCCAGCCGGCCCATCAAGACCGGCGTGACGGTCTTTTGGGCCACGATCCGCCTGAGTTCGATAAAACGCTGCTCGCTCCGCCACGGCAGCAGCGGAACGACCTCCTCGGAGAGCTCCGCGTCCGGCTCGGACCATCCCGCAACCAGCAGCACTTCCCCGCTGCCCCGGCAGGACTCGCACCGGCGCGCGAGCTGCCACTGTGTGCCGGGCTCGACGGAATACTTGCGCAGAAGCCCCTCCAGCGCCGCGTTCAGGGAAGCCGTGGACGGCTCGGTGTTGACCGACATGTGCCTTGCTCCTTCGCCGCTTAAAGGCTCTTGACTCGTGGGAAGTACTTCGCGACGTACCGCGCGTTGAACTCGTCGCCTCCCGGCGCGTTGGCGCTTCGCCAGACCGGCGGCTCGATCCCCCGGGCGACGCAGCGCTTGACCGTCTCGATCTCCAGCCGGTGGGCGATGAAGAAGTCGACCACGTTCGAGTTGGGAGCGATCGGCGTGTCGAATCCCGGCACGCGGACCGCGCAGTCGCCCACCTCGTTGTAGTCGTCGATCGCCACGTCGGCCAGGTCGAACAGGTTCTTGCGGCTCGGGTGGCGGATGAAATGATCCGGCGGCATCTCGTTCTGCCAGCGCGAGGAGCTGACGGCGATGATCTTCGCGCCTTGCTCCTTGGCCTCCAGGGCCGCGTCGATCGTGGCCGGGTTGATGCCGATGTTGTGGAAGATGATCAGCACGTCGTCCGGCTCGAGGCGGTAGTACTTCATGATGCTCCGCCCGTAATTCACGCACCGCTCCAACTCCAGGTATTTCAGCGCCTGGTTGAAGACCGACAGGCCGGTCTCCATGATCGGATTGATGTTCGCCAGCCCGCCGGCGCGGAAGAACATCTCGCCCATCACCAGGGTCGTGTGGCCGCCGCCGCCGTAGACGTGGATCAGCCGGTCGGCGGCAATCGCCTCGACCATCAAGTCGGCGGCCTTCTCGATGTTGCCGCGCTGCTCGGCCTCGATCTTCCGCATCAGCGCGACGGTCGCGTCAAGATAACCCAGGTCTGGCTGCTCGCTGCTCATGGTTCACTCCTTAACGAAAGGCAAACAGTTGTTCGGGACGAGCCCGGTGCGATCGGCGATTGAGTCGGTCCCCGGCCGCGGCAGGCCCTGTTTTCCTCGGTTTCCGGTTCCGGCTCCTACTTTCTTCCCAGCACTTCGCCGTAGGCGCGGCCGATCGTATCCCAGACTTCGAGCGCCCGGGGCGCGGCCAGCACCGTGCCGTGCCCGCCGCGGTACGTCCAGGCAAAAAGGCTCTCCACGCCCATCGCGGCGTAGAGGTGGATGATCTTGTTGATCTCGTTGAGGTCCTCGGGCTCCTGGTAATAGCCCATCACCCAGCGCTGGCACCCCTTGCCGTGCTTCCGCGCCACCTCGAGCGTGCGCTCGGTGATCGAGCGGAAGAACGTCCGCGGCAACTGGTAGGAGAGGATCGTCGTGCTGAACACGTCGCAGGCCTCCGAGGCGGCCACGCGGTCCCAGTTGTCGTAGCCCCGGTTCTCCGTCACGTAATACGTGCCCAGCGTGGCGTGCACGCAGCAGATGATCTTGCTCGCCGGGCGGATCCGCCTGATCCGCCGCGAGGCCGTCTCGAGGATGTCGAGCGCGCGGTCGTGGCGGAACCGCTTCACCTCGGGCGTGAGCTGCCGCGGCATGGCGTAGCCGTAGTCTTCCTCGAACATCCGCTGGCAGAACTCGCAGCGGCAGCTCCAGTCGTCGCCCGCACCGCCGGTGATCGACGCATACCCCTTGGGCAAGGCATAGTGCGGCTCGTCCCAGAAGAAGCCGTCGGCATCGACCTCGCGGGCAAGCTTCTCGCAGAGGTCGAAAAAGTAGTCGCGGAATGCCTTCGTGTTGAAACAGCACGCCGGCAGCGGTTCGCCGGTGAACGCCGAAACCTGCCGGTTCCCCGGATTGTTCGTGAGGAACAGGCTCGGCGGCTCGCCACCGAACCACTTTCCAATCCCCCAGGTGTCAAGATACACCTTCAGCCCCATCTCCTTGCCGGCCTGGGCGATGGCCTTGATGTTGGGGAACCAGAAATCGAGATCGAATTCCGAAAGCGCCAGCAGGACGGCCGTGCAGTTGTGGTCGAGCATCTCCTGGAAGTCGCGCCGGGCATGCTCCACGTAAGTCGGACAATAATAGCTGACGCCTGTCTCTTGAACTGCCATTCACTCCTCTCGCATCGTTGAAGACTGGGTAATTATCGCGGGCGCGCCGCTGGCCGCCGGGCCCGGGGCGCTTGGATGCAGGGCTTCGCTGTCAGTGCTCTGGCGGACGATCAGGTGCGGCTCGAGCAGCGTGCGGCTGGCCGGCCGCCGCGGATTGCGGATGCGGTCCAGCAGCGTCCAGACCGCCAGCCGAGCCATCGATTCGACGCCGTAGTCGACCGTGGTCAGCGGCGGCGTGGTCACGCGCGACTCGGGCAGGTTGTCGAACCCCGCCACGGCCACGTCCCGCGGGACAGAAATTCCCCGGTCATGGCAGTAGCGGATCGCGCCGATGGCGAGCAAGTCGTTGTACGCCAGCACCGCGCGGGGAGGTTCGGCCGACTGCATCAGCGCGGCCATCGCCCGGTAGCCGTGCTCGATGTCGCGGCCTTCGCCGCTGGCGATGTTTTCAGGCGCTAGGTTAATGCCTTCCTCGGCAAGGGCGGAGCGAAAGCCATTGAGGCGCGCGTCGCGTTTCAATCGCGACCCGAAGGCGATGTAGCCGAACGACCGGTAGCCCATGCTCAACAGGTGCCCGGCCACCGCCGCCGCGCCGACGAAGCTGTGGGCCACGACGTAGTCGGCGTCGATCTCCGGATCCCACCGGCTGACAAAAACAATCGGCACCCCGCGGCCAAGCAGGTCGCGGTACATCTTGGCGCAGTTGTCGGCCAATCCGGGGCAGATCAACAGCCCCTCCATGCCGATGCTCAAGAATCCCTCGATCGCCCGCTGCTCCTGAGAAAAGTCGTACTCGCTGCTGGCCGCCAGAACCTGGTAGCCCAGGTCGAGTCCGGCTTGCTGAGCCTGCCGGCAAAGACTGCCGAAAAAGGGACTGGCGATGTTGGCGACCAGCAGCCCCAACCGTCGCGGGCGACTCTCGCCGGCGGCGGACCGGGTCTGGACAACCTCCGGGTTGATGATCGCGGGATTCGTGGAATCGGCCACCAGCAGGCCCTCGCCCTTCAGTTGCGTCATCACCTTGTGGGCCGTGCTCAGCGAAACGCCCGAGCGCGCCGCCAGGTCGCGGACCGTCAGGAACCGATCGCCTCCGCCGCCGTAGAGCCCCTGCAAGATCTCGCGTCGGATGCGGCGCACAATTTTATAAGAGCGCGTCATCTGGCCGGTTCCTGACGGATTTCAAAACACAACACCTGGGAAACAACCGTGGAACAAGAGGAGCCTAGCTGGCGCCCACCAGTTCGCTGACGAATTTGCGGGCCTTCTTCGCCTCGGCGAGTTTCTCTTCGAGGCTGCCCGGGGAGAGCGTTTCGACGATCAACGGGCCGTGCGTGAAGCCGCCCTTGATCAGTTGCGCCATGAGCTGCGGAAAACGCACCTCGCCGGTGCCCGGCGTCACGTCCACCTGCTTCGGATGCCGGTAGTCCTTGACCAACATGCCGGTCACCAGCCCGGCCACGGTGGCCGCATCGTCGACCGGGTCGGTCTTCCCGTCCGAGTAATAGCAGATGTTGCCCGGGTCGTAGAGGATCGTCAGGTTCTTGTGGCCCACGCGCTCGATCACCTTGCGGCACAGGGGGCTGTCGGCCAGCAGGCCGCCGTGCGACTTCAACTGGAGCGTGATCTGCTTCTCGGCGGCATAATCGCAGCACTCGGCGAGCGTCCGGCAGTATCCCTCCCACGTCTCCTTGTTGCCGGCCTCGGCGATCACCACCGACCAGGCGCCGCACGCGGCGCAGTTGTCGATGATCCGGCGGAGCCTTGCCGGCCCCTCGTGGCCGCGGAAATCGCCGCCGTAAAGCAGGGGAATCTCCAGCCCGCGGCGGCGGGTCTCTTCACCGATCCGGCGGGCTTCGTCGATGGGGGTGTCCGCCCCAACGACCCATCCGGTCTTGGACTTCGCGCCGCCGAAGCCGATGTACTTGAAGCCGGCCTCGGCAATCGCGTCGAGGGCCACGCTGTACTCGTAGCCGGCCCAGGGCCGTGTCCGGCAACCGATCTGCCAACCCGTGCTCGGCGCCGCCGCCGTGGCCAACGTGGGCAGCTTGCAGGCGGCCACGCCAGCGGCCAGCGCGCCCTCCAGAAATCGCCGGCGCGTCAACTCGAAGGATGTCGACATAGCTTGGTTCTCCCAGGTTGCAGAAAGCCGATCCAGGGGACCGTTCCCCTTCCGCCGGCGAACATCCGGCGATTCTAATCAGCACAGCTTCTCGTGTCAATCAATACAATTTCAGAACATCAAAGGAACGCCACCCCGGCAAACCGACTGCCGGCTACCCGCACAACGGGGGGTATGTCAGCTTATGTGCTTGCGAGTTGGGGGGATAGGGATTCTGGGGCATGGTATGAACGGATAGGATAGTTGGGAACCAAATCGACCTGCGTGATTCGTGTTAGCAACTGTCATTCAGATAGCCGCGTGGGCTTGCCCCGCGCTTCGTGTTAGCAACTGTCATTCAGATAGCCGCGTGGGC
>JAMOAF010000845.1 GCA_023621895.1 Planctomycetota bacterium | reverse complement strand
GGGTTCAGGGTTCAGGGTTCAGGGTTCAGGGTTCAGGGTTCAGGGTTCAGGGTTCAGGGTTCAGGGTTCAGGGTTCAGGGTTCAGGGTTCAGGGTTCAGGGTTCAGGGTTCAGGTTGTCAACCATTGGACCTTGGCCATTGGACCTTGGCCATTGGACCTTGGCCATTGGACCTTGGCCATTGAACCTTGGCAAATTGAGTTCACTTTCCAAGGAAGTAGCCCATCAGTCTCCATCCGTCTTCGAAGGTTAGCGGGCTGGCTGCCGCGGACGGCTCGTCGTAGGCCGTGGCGCCATCGGGCGCGATGCCCTCACCGGCGATCGTCCAGGGCACGTAGCCGTGCGCGTGGGTCTTCATGCGCACCGGCGTGGGATGATCCGGCGAGATGAGGATGCGGTACTCGCCGCAGGACTTGAGCGCCTCGTGGACCGGGGCCACGATGTGGCGGTCGATCTCCTCGAGGGCCTTGATCTTCGCCTCCGTGTCGCCTTCATGCGACGCCTCGTCGGTCGCCTCGACGTGGACGCAGACCAGGTCCACTTCGGCCAGCGCCGCCACGGCGCAGCGCCCCTTGGCCGCGTAGTCGGTGTCGGTGTAGCCGGTTGCGCCCGGCACCTCGATCCGCTTCCAACCCAACAACGTGGCCAGCCCGCGGAGCAGATCGACGGCGGTGATCATCGCGCCGGTCTTGCCATAGAGGCCTGCGAACGGCGTCAACTGGGGAATCCGCCCGAGACCCCAGAGCCAGACATTCGTCGCCGGCGGCTTGCCGGCCGCTCTCCGGGCGCGGTTGACCGGATGGTTGGCAAAGACTTCCAGACTGTCGTTCATCAACCGGTTGAGCAAGTCGCTGCCCGGCCCGCGCGGATAATCGTCGAGAACCGACTTGCCGGTCAGGTCATGGGGGGGAGTCGTCCGGGTGTCGATGGAGAAGGGGCCGTGCGGGTCGCTGCTTCGCACGAGCATCAAGTTCCGGTAACTGATGCCGGGAAAGAACTCGACGCCGCTGCCGCCAAGCTGCTCGTGGGCGGCCCGGACGAGCAGGGTGGCCTCTTCGGTTGAGATGTGGCCGGCGGTGAAATCCTCCATCACCTGGTTTTCCACGGTAACCAGGTTGCAGCGGACCGCCCAGTCCTTCGGGCCCATGGCGATCCCCTGGGCCGCGGCCTCCAGGGGCGCCCGGCCCGTGAAGTGCTCGAGCGGATTGTAGCCGAGCAGGCTGAGGTTCGCCACGTCGGAGCCCGGAGCAAGCGATGGCGGAACATTGCTCGACCGGCCGACGACGCCGGCGGCCGCGACGGCGTCCATGGCCGGGAGGCGTGCGGCCTGAAGGTGCGTCTTGCCGCCGAGGCTCTCTTGCGGCTCGTCAGCGCATCCGTCAGGAATGATGATTGCGTATTTCATCGCCGATAACTCGTCATGCCGGGGGGACTGCGGATAAGCGTTCTGCCAGGTCAATCGCGGACGCGCAAACGGACGGTGCCCGGCCGAACGCAAGGCAGCCTGCCCATCGCGCCGAGGGCGGCGTCGAGCGCGCCCTCCGGCGCCGCGTGCGTCATGATTACCAACGGGACCACGCCGCCGGCCGGTTCGTCCGTCTCGTGCTGGATCACCGAGGCGATTGAAATATTGTGCCGGCCGAGGATTCCCGAAATCTCCGCGAGAACGCCGGGGCGGTCCTCGACCTTCAGACGCAGGTAGAACCGGCCGCGGACCTCGGCCGAGTCGCGGACCGGAACCGGAGCGTTTCGGTCCTCCGCCCAAAGCGCCAGTGTCTTGAAGGTGATTGCCGTGCGGCCCACGAGCGTGTCGATCAGGTCGGCGATCACGGCAGAGGCCGTCGGCATCTGGCCAGCGCCCAGGCCGTGGAAGAAAACCCGGCCGACCGCGTCGCCGACCACGTGGATCGCGTTGAACGCCTCGCGGACTCCGGCCAGCGGGGTGTGGCGGCGGACAAGGGTAGGCGAGACATGCAGTTCCAGCCCCTGGTTCGTCAATTCGGCCACCGCCAAGAGCTTGATCGTGTAGCCCAACTCGTTGGCGAAACGGATATCGGCCGGCTCGATCGCGTCGATCCCCACGCGGTGGATTGCTCGCCAGTTCGGCCGGGCGCCGAACGCCAGGTGGGCGAGGATCGCCAGTTTCTGGGCCGCGTCCGTGCCATCGACGTCCATTGCGGGGTTGGCTTCCGCGTAGCCAAGCCGCTGCGCCTCGGCAACGGCCGAGGCATAGTTGGTTCCCTGCTCTTCCATCCGCGTGAGAATGAAATTGCTTGTCCCGTTGAGGATCGCGTGGATCGACTCGATCCGGTTGGCCGCCAGCGACTGGCCGATCGCCGCAATGATCGGAATCCCGCCGGCAACGGCCGCTTCGAAGGCGATTGACCTGCCGGCTTTTCGGGCCTTCGCAAACAATTCCGCACCGTGCTCGGCCAGCAGCGCCTTGTTCGCCGTGATTACATTCTTGCCGCTTTCGAGCAGCTTGAGCATCACCGTTCGGGCGGGCTCGAGCCCCCCGATCAGCTTAATTACGGTCGTGATCTCGCGGTTGTCCAACACCCTGCGAAGATCGTCGGTCAGCATCCCTTTGGGCACGTCGACCCCGCGCGGCCTGGCCAGGTCGGGATCCACGATCTGAACCAACTCGACTTTCCGGCCAACCGCCCGGGCAAGCCGCTCAGGCTGCTCCAACAGGAGTTTTACGGCTCCGGATCCGATCGTTCCGAAGCCGACCACCGCAACCTTCGCTGTTTCCATACGCTCAACCGCCATGATTTGCCTACCGCCATCGCCTTAACGTTGCGAGAACTCGTTATCCTACGGAGGTTTAGGCAGTCTCGTCAACCCGAACCGACCAAATCGCCAGCACCATGAGCCCCCGCCGGGGCGTTCCTCCGCCGGCCGCGAGTCGTCCGTTGGGCTTGTGTCGGCCTTGGCGGTCGCGATACTAATGTAGGATTCCTCCGCAACGATGTGTCAATGATTGGCGCGGCGCTCGCCCCACATCATCAGTCCTCTACGCCGTCACGATTCCTAACGCTTCTTCCCTACCACCTGAAAGCAGGACCATGGAACCCGCAGCTCTTGAATTTTTCAAGCAGATTCTCGAAACGCCAAGCCCTTCCGGTTTCGAGGCCGAATTGCAGAAACGCGTCCGAGCCCGTGTTGAAGGGTTTGCTGACGAAGTCGCCACCGATCTGCATGGCAACTTGATCGCCGTGAAAAATCCGGGCGCGCCGGTGAGGGTGATGCTGGCCGGCCACTGCGACCAGATCGGCCTGATCGTTCAATATATCGACGCCGAAGGGTTCCTTTACGTGTTATCGCTCGGCGGCTGGGACCCCCAGATTCTCCTTGGGCAGCGCATGTGCGTGTGGACGGACAGCGGCCCGATTCCCGCCGTGATCGCTCGAAAGCCGATCCACCTGCTCACGGAGGAAGAGCGCAAGCAGGTTCCCAAACTCAAAGACCTCTGGCTCGACATCGGGGTAAAAGACAAGGCAGAGGCAGAGACGATGGTCCGCATCGGCGACCCGGTAACGGTCGAGTTGGAATACCGCGAGATGCGAAATCAACGGGTGATCTGCCCGGCCATGGACGATAAATGCGGCCTTTGGGTGGTCATGGAAGCCCTGCGAAGGGTGGACAAATCAAGACTTCAGTGCAGTCTGTACGCTGTTTCCACCGTTCAGGAGGAGGTTGGGTTGCGAGGGGCTCGCACAAGCGCGTTCGGGATCGACCCCCAGGTTGGAATCGCCGTCGATGTGACCCACGCGACGGACTGTCCGACGATCGAAAAGAAGCAGGAAGGCGACGTTTGCCTTGGCAAGGGACCGGTAATCTACCGCGGCCCCAACATGAACCCCCGCCTGGTGACGCGGCTGATCGACGTGGCCAAATCGGCCGAGATAGCGCACCAGTTGGCGGCCGACGGGCGGCCGACGGGCACCGACGCCAACGCGATCCAGATCACGCGCGGCGGCGTGGCCACGGCGCTGGTCAGCATCCCCAACCGCTATATGCATAGCCCCGTGGAGATGATCTCGCTCGATGACATGGATCGCGCGGCCGACCTGCTGGCGCGATTGGCCGAGTCGATCAGCCCCGAGGACGACTTCCGCCCCTAAGAGGCGTTATCCGTGCCCGTCACCGGCCTTCTCTGATCTGCAATCGTCCGAGCCACCCTGCCCAGCGCCCCTGGAGACCCGCTGCCCCTCGCGACTGCCCGCCAAGGCCTGCCAAATTGGCATCCGTTGGCGTGGGGCCGGGTCGACTCGGCAGATCGTTCCGCTTGCCAACTGGGACGCAACTCGTTTCAAATGAATTACTTAGGATCAGCATCTTCCCGTTGGCACGGTCCTTGCAGAAGGAAAGGCTTTAATATTGGCCTAGGCTGCCAGAATTGGATTGGATTTGTCGGGCGTGTTTGAAGACAGCGATCGCCCGAGGTCGGGACGAGTTCTCCATCCATCGGGTCTCGAAGGTATTTTCGCCAGCAACAGGAGGAATCCGCTGTGGCAAAAAAGATGGTTTTCGAAGATGAAGCTCGGCAGCCTTTGGCTGCCGGCGTCAGCAAGTTAGCCCGCGCGGTCACGAGCACGCTCGGTCCCCGCGGCCGGAACGCAGTGCTCGACAAGGGGTGGGGAGCCCCGAAGATCACCAAAGACGGGGTGACCGTGGCGGAAGACATCGAGCTGGTCGACCCGAACGAGAACCTCGGCGCCCAATTGGTCAAAGAGGCCGCCAGCAAGACGAACGACATAGCCGGAGATGGGACGACGACCGCAACCGTCCTGGCCGAGGCCATCTATCTTGAAGGTTTGAGAATGGTCGCCGCCGGCGCCGACCCGATGTCGCTTTCGCGGGGTATCCGCAAGGCGGCCGAGGCGGTCGTCGATTCGATCCAGAAGCTGTCCAAGCCGGTGGATGCGAATAACAAGAAGGAGATTACCCAGATCGCCACGATTGCCGGGAACAATGATCCGACGATCGGGCAGGTTTTGGCGGATGCTTTCCTCAAGGTTGGCAAAGACGGCGTGATCACCGTCGAAGAGGGCCGCCAGGCGGAGACCACCGTGGAGGTGGTCGATGGCATGCAATTCGACCGCGGCTATCTTTCGCCTCATTTTGTCACCAATCTCGACAACCAGACGGTCGAGTTGGAAAAGTGCCTCGTCCTGGTTC
>JAMOAF010000387.1 GCA_023621895.1 Planctomycetota bacterium | reverse complement strand
GAACTGGCCGACGGGATTCCCATCCGCGATGTTGTAGAGGTTCTGGTAGACGTAGTTCCCAAGATTGCTGGTGGCATACGTGAACGTGCCGGGCAGAAGGTTGGGATTGGTCTCAATCGTCTCGCTGATGAATCGCACCGAACCGTCGCACAACAGGAAGATCGCCCCGCCGGGGTGAAGGCTGGTGACCGAAAACCGGGAAAACGCGGCGTCCGTGAAGCCGGTTGACGAAACGGTCCCGATGAACATCGAATTGATCGGCCTGGTGGTGAGAAACGCGTAGCTCGAGCTGCTTTTATTTCTGCCAAGCGAGATTGCCCCAATCGAGCCCGTCGTGTTGTTGGGACCCGGAAAAAGCCCCCGCTCGGAAGCCATCAGGGTGTTGCTCGTCCCGTCGATGATCGCCTCGATTGGCCGACAGTCGATGAAGTTCGCCGAGTTCGGCGCCTCCTCGCAGATCGCCGCGCTGGCGACATAGGCGGCGGTGGAGTAGTTCCCGTAATGGGTGTTCGTCGGCGGGCTGGCGTTGGACGGGCACCGGTAGACGTTCAGTTGCGTCATGATGGGCGTTCCCGCCGTCGCCGCTGGGATAATCCAGCCGTTGGGGGCCAGTTGATCGTGAAGGGCGCTCTGTTCAATGAATGGGAGCAGAAACGCACTCCACGTCCACGCCGCTGCGGGGCTCGGGAGCCCCTTGATGATCGCACCGGGTGGGAACGTTTTCAACGTGTCATGGTAGTTGTGCATCCCGAGGCCCAACTGCTTGAGATTGTTGATGCACTGCGAGCGCCGCGCGGCCTCGCGCGCGGCCTGAACGGCTGGAAGCAATAGCGCGATCAAGATTCCAATGATCGCAATCACCACGAGAAGCTCGACGAGCGTAAAGCCCCGAGCCATCGAACCGTCTGTGCGACGTTTCATCCCCGAACCTCCCAGGAAAAAAGGCGACAAGACATGGAAACGTGCTTCCGCGCGCCGCCGGCCCCCAACGCTCGCCTGGCTTGACCTCCACACGGGCGAACCGACAGGGCGCACAGCAAGGCCGAAAGCACTAAAACAAGCCGGCCTAAGCATATACCGGCCGATCTCGCCCGTCAATTGGTTAGCAATGAAACCGAAATACGAGAATTCGCAACGAAGCCGGCCTCCGGCTTGCTTGCTGAGTATATCGAAAACACGGCCGGGGCCAGCCGCCGTGCACTGGCTTCTCTTGGGCCGCGGGAGGTGAAGCGGCGACTGGCGCGTCCTTCGCGCCAAACTGCTATCGGCGGCTGGTGCATCGATACGTTACAATTGGGTTTGCCCCACCGTCCGGCGGGTCGGGAATCCCCCCTGGCTGCCGTCCGTGCACTGGAACCATCAAAGAAAATGGAACGCAAGCTGCTTTCATCCGCTTCCTCGCCCACAGGGCCATCGCCCTATTGGGACCAAACATGCCACACCCCTACTCTGGCTAAGGAAAGACTGGCTCCGCACAAGCAGACGCGGGCGACGGAACCCGCCGTGCCGGTCTATCGGTATTTCCTGTTTGGCGGTGTTGAGCGGTTCCGCCTCTCGGCCGGCATGGTTTGCGGGCTGGCGGCCCTCGCCGGCGCCGGTGTGCCGCTGGCGGCGCAATTGAGGGACCAAACGGCGCCAAACACCCTCGCGGCGGCCGCGGCGGCCGCGATCATCATCTCGACGCTTACGGCGGCGCTGGTTGCGCGCTGGCTGGGACGCCGCGCGGCGATGGTGGCCGGAGCGATCGTGATCGCCAGTTACAGTGCCGGCGTTTATGACGCGGGCGGATCCGAGACGCTGGGCGTCGCGGCGGCCGTTGCCGCAATCGTGGTCTTCGCCTTTGCGGAGCTTCCCAGCCGCGTGCCGGCGACGGGGCGAGAATGGTTGCCGGCAGGGTTCTACCTTTGCCTCGTTCTCGCCGGCCTTCTTGCCGGCAGCGGGGGGCTTGCGGTGGCCGCCGCGGTCTCGCTCTGCGCACTGCTCCCCTGCCAGAGATTCTGTGGCCTGCGATTCTTCGCCAACCGGAGGGGGTTGGCTACGGCGGCGGGTGGAATCGCTCTCTGGGCGGCTTGCGTCGGGTGGAGCGACCGCTGGACCTTCTCCCAGTGGTGCGGTCCGCTGGGCGAATCCCCGGCCGACTGGATCGCTTCCATCCGCCAAGCGGATCCGGCGGCGATCGCCTTGGCCTGCCTCGTGATCCTCGCCGCGATGCTCGTTGCCGGTCTTGTGCGGGCCGGACATGTCGCAGGCCCCTACGGTAGCTTGATGGCAAGCTGGTTGGGCGTGCCTTTGCTGTTGGCCGCTTGCGGCGCGATCGGGCGGAGCCTTGCCGTCGCCGTGGCCGTCCCTGCCTTGTCGGCCGCCGCGGTCCCGGGGGTCGTGGAGACGGTCCGCCGCACACGACTGTTCTTGCGTCGACGGGGTTTAACAGCGAAACTCGGAATCGTCCCCACGCGAAGCATCCTGTGCGAAGAATCAAAGGAGAGATTGCGGGAAGCGCGATCCTGATGGTTCGCAAGCTGGAGCGCGGCAACGAGGTAAACTGTAAGACGGGCCCCTGATCGGATGGGTTTGAGAACCATGGCGCTTCGCTGTTTTCTGGTCCTACTCTGCTGCACGGCTTCCGCCTGGTCCCAAGAGCCGGCCACGGTATCGCCGGCGGAGAGGGACTTGAGCGGGTTTCTGGTCCACTCCGTTCATTCCGATTATCAAGCGGGAGAAACGAAGATTCGCATCCTGCTGCCCGATCGGCTGGAACAGGGACGCCGCTATCCGGTGCTCTACATCTTGCCGGTCGAGGCGGCCGACGGCACTCGCTGGGGCGACGGCCTGGTGGAAGCGAAGAAGCACGATCTGGCCAGCCGCCACGGGTTGATCTGCGTCGCGCCCACATTCGCCCAACTTCCCTGGTACGCCGACCACCCGACCGATCGAACCATCGCCCAGGAGAGCTATTTCCTCAAGGTCGTTGTGCCCCATGTCGACGGCGCGTATCCGTCGGCGGCGGGCCCCCGGGGCCGGCTGCTGGTCGGCTTCAGCAAGTCGGGCTGGGGCGCTTGGAGCCTGTTGTTGCGCCATCCCGACGTGTTTGGCAAAGCCGCCGCGTGGGACGCCCCGTTGATGATGGACGCGCCGGGCCGATACGGTTCCGGCCCGATCTTCGGCACGCCGGAGAACTTTTCCAACTATCAGCTCAGCCGGTTGCTGGGCAAGCAAGCCGGGATGTTCCAGAACAGGGCGCGTCTGGTCCACTTCGGCTACGGCAATTTCCGCGCGGACCATGAATCGATCGAACGTCTGATCCAGGATCTCGGCATTGCGCACAAGTATCAGGATGGCCCCCCGCGCGAGCACTCCTGGCACAGCGGTTGGCTGCCCGAAGCCGTCGCCATGCTCCTGGCCGGTGATTGATCGGCCGCGCGTGTCATCCGCGCCCCCACGCGTCGCATTCTGGATGAATCAGCGAAAATCGCATAGACTCAAAGGGAAGGCTGCCAGCAGTCCTTCAATCCAGTTTTTCACGGACGGCCGAAAGCCGACGTCTGAAAGCTGAAGGCTGATTGCTGAAGGCTGACTGCTTTTCTGCTGGTGCCTCCCATCTGCAAGAGGGTTCAACGATGCTTCAAGCGGTGATGATGCTGCTCGGCGCGGTCGTCGGCCAGGCAGCTCCCGTCGCGGGGGACGAGCTACAGCTCGAGGTTCGCCGCCTCGTCCGGCAGTTGGACGCGCGGGAGCTGGCGGATCGCGAGGCAGCGGAAAAGACACTGATTGAGAAGGGGCCAAAGGTGCTCGACTTGCTGCCGCCGGACGGCGGGGCGGCGTCTGCCGAAGTCAAGCAGCGGCTCGGACGGATCAGGGTCCAGCTCCAGAAGCAGCAGGCGGCCGCGGCCGCGGCCGAGTCGGAGATTACGCTCAAGGGGGAGCGACTCGCGCTGGAAGAGATTTTCCGGGCGATCGAGGCCCAGACGGGCAACAAGATCGTCGTTTCCGGAGGCGAGCAGGGGCCGGCAATCTCGCCGGTGCGGCTGACGGTCGATTACTCGAACGCCCCATTCTGGCCGACGTTCGACGAGATTCTCGACCGGACCGGACTGGCGCTGTATTCGTTCGCCCCCGACCGGTCCCTCCAGGTGAGCCGAGCGCGAGACGGGTCCATATCGCGCAGGGCGAACGCTTCGTACAATGGCCCCTTCCGTTTTGCGCCCGCGCGGATTGATTTGAGCCGCGATCTCCGCACGGCTCGCGATTCCTCGTTGGCGTTGACGATCGAAGTCGCCTGGGAACCGCGATTCCGGCCGATCAGCTTGCAGCAGCGGCTGAGCGAGATCGAAGTCTCCGACGAACGCGGCAAACCGTTGCCCGTCGTGACCAGGGAGGCGATCCTGGAGATTCCCGTATCGGCCGAGGCGATCGGCACGGAGATTCGCATTCCGATCGAGGCGCCCCCGCGGAGCGTCGAGAAGATCGCCCATCTCCGGGGCACGCTTCGCGCGCTGATGCAAGGCAAGACCGAGACGTTCACATTCGACTTGCCGAAGGCCGAGAAGTCGGAGCAACGGGCGGCCGGCGTGACGGTGATCTTGGAGCAGGTGCGGAAGAACCGCGACGTCTGGGAGATTCGCATCGCCGCACGGTTCGACGACGCCGCGGGCGCGCTGGCCTCGCACCGCACCTGGGTCTACGATAACCCGGCCAGGCTGATCACGCCGTCGGGCGAGCAGATACCTTTCCACGCGTTCGACAGCGTGCGCCAGACGGAAAACGAGGTCGGCGTGGCCTACTTCTTCGGGATCGAGGGGGACTTGCAGGGCTACAAGTTCGTTTATGAGACAGCCAGCAGCGTGCTCACCGCGAGTTTTGACTACCAGTTCAGCGACATCCGCCTGCCTTGAGGCTCTGTTGCACGCCCAGCGGGTCGGCCGGGTCGAGAGCCGTTTTCACCTGGCGCAGCTTGAGCAGGGATTCGACCAGCCCCTTGCCCGCCTCGTGAAACGCCCGGTTGGATGGGTTGGCGCAAGGCAGCGTGTCGTCGGACGCGCGCCCGGCCATGGCGTCGGCGCCCAACTGGAAGGCATACCCGAAATGGGCTCGCGCCAACTCGAAATCGCCTTCCGCGAAGGCGATTTCGCCGAGCAGCTTGTGGGCTTCGAGCAGGTGACGGCAGCCTTCCAGGAGCCACCGCAATTCGTCGACGGCAATCTCGATCTCGCCCGCCGCGAGCATCGAATGGACCTCCTCCATATCCTCCGCGCGCTGCCGGACGCAGTCGGGAAAAACCAGTTCGTAGCCCGTTCCGCCCGTGGGTCGAACCTGGATCACGCTCGCGGGGCGGCGGCGCGGCGATGGTTTTTTGCGTTTGCCCGGCACGGAGATGCTCCATGAGACCTGCGAAAACAACCAGCCTAATCGGGCGCCGCTGGAGCGTCTAGCGATGGGAGAACGTGCAACCGGAAAGACCGAGCCGGCAGTGGAGCTGCCCGATGCAGCGTGGCGCGCGCGGTTCCGCCGCCGGCTGCGATCCTGGTACGCGGCGCACGCCCGCGACCTGCCCTGGCGCCGGTCGAGCGATCCGTACGCGATCTGGATCAGCGAGGTCATGCTCCAGCAGACCCAGGTGGCAACGGCCGAGCCGTATTTTCTGCGTTTCTGCGAAGCCTTTCCGACGATCGAGGCGCTGGCCGCCGCGCGCGAGCAGGACGTGCTCCGGCTCTGGGAAGGCCTCGGTTACTACCGCCGGGCGCGGGACCTCCACGCCGCGGCGCGGTGGATCGTCGCCCGGCATGGCGGCGAGTTTCCACGCGACGCCGCCGCGGTCCGCGCTTTGCCGGGCGTTGGCCGCTACACGGCCGGG
>JAMOAF010000878.1 GCA_023621895.1 Planctomycetota bacterium | reverse complement strand
GCCTTTGCGTGAGGCATCCCGGCCCGCCCTTAACCCGCAAGCCCATTAACGACCCTCGAAATCCCATCCCTGATGTATTCCTCCCCGAAGTTGATCAGCAGACCGAGGCGGCGGTCCGCCAATCGGAGGTAGGTCAGAAGCTGCTTCTTGACGACTCGGGGGGCGTGCTCGACCGACTTCAGCTCGACGATCAGCTTGCCCTCGACGAGGAGGTCGGCGCGGAAACCCACTTCGAGCACGATCCCGTCCCACTCGACCGGAACGGGGACCTGGCATTCCACCCGCAGGCCCCGTTTCCGGAGCTCGTGGACCATTACCACCTCGTAGACCGACTCGAGCAGCCCCGGTCCCAGGGTGGTGTGAATCTGATAGGCGACGTCGACGACGGTCTTGGCAATAGCGTTCTCATGCATGGCTGCTTTCCGGGAAGGGAGGGGGGGGAAAAGCCTCACGCAAAGCCGCGAGAAGAAGTGCCTCACGCAAAGCCGCAAAGACGCAAAGGGAAGAACAGAAGGGGGAAGTATTATGACAGAAAGGGGGGGCTGGATGGGGAGAGATGGGGCGCCTGAAGTGGGGAATAAATAAATATATGTACAAAAATATTATAATATATTCGTTTATATTCATACTATTTCTGCCGGTCCACTCATCTTTTTTTTCTTTCTCCCCCCATGTTCTTCCCCCCCATTCTTTCTTCTTTGCGCCTTTGCGCCTTTGCGTGAGGCTATTCCTTCTTCCCTTCCCAAGACTTGGCGCCACGATGGACGTTTTGCAGCCAGCTTTCCGGGATTCTTGCCCTTTGGCCGGGGCCGAGGAGCGGGACGGGCTGGCCGTCGATTGCGGCTTGCTGATCGCCGGGCAGGAGCAGCCAGCAGGCGTGCAGGCGGGGGGCGCGGCCTGCTCGGTCGCGGAGCCGCTCGAGGAAGCCCATATGCTCATACCGGGCGAGGAGGCCGGGGTAGGTCAGCAGGATCGAGCGGAGCGGCGCCGCGCTGTCCTCGCCGCCGGCGAAAAACGACGCTTCCACCTTGGCCATCGCCCGGCCCACCAACAGGAGCAGCTTGTCCCAGTCGCCCGCGTTCGGTGCGGCGTCCGTCTTGAGCACCAGGTCCCAATTGACTCGGGCGCTGTCGGCCACCTCGCGGAGGGCCTCGATCAACAGTCCCTCGAAGTCGACCGCTTCGAGCGCGTAGCGGCGGCAGATTTCCTTCGCCGCGCGCTGGTAGTACTTGGGATGGACCAGCAGGGCCAGGAAGGAGCCGTCGCGGATCGCCCGATCCAGCCGTTCCTCGAACTGCCGGGCGTCGGCCTCCTCGGGCGTGATTTCGCCCGGCGGGCCGTGGCCCGAGGCCGTCGGGTAGCGCGAGACCGACGCGCTGGCGCTGGTCACCGAGAGCGTTTCACGCATCGGGGCCACGTAGCAGCCGCCCTCCAGCACCGCGTCCCAGCGGAAGTGGTACCCGGCCGCGGCGAGCAGGTCATCGAGCGCCGGGCGGCCGGGCAGCGTGGCCGCTTCGGGATAACGGCTCGCCACCCGCTCGCGGACCTGGTCGACCGAGAGCCGATCCACGCCGTAGAGCGCGCCCGGCGAGAGCTTCAGCGCTCGGGCGGCGTCCATCCCGCGCGGATAGAGTTCCTGTCGGCTGGAGACCGCGGCGCCGAGCGACGCCGAGGCCGCCAGGCGCAGCAGCCGGGCATCGGAGAGCGCTTCGGCGCCGTCGGGCGGCTCGATCTCGCGGAGCCGTTCGACCGCCCGGTTCGGCGGGGCCAACGGGTCTTCCGCGGCCAGCCGATCGGCCTGGTCGCCGAGCCGGACCGCGTAGACGGCCAGTTCGAGGCTGGCCGCCAGGAGCACGCGCCGCCCCTGGCGCAAGACGAGGAACCGCGGCTCGGCCAACGTCCGTTCGACTTCGGCCGCCGCCCTGGCCGCTGCCAGCGCGCGGCGCGACCGCAGCGGCTCTTCCTCGGCCGAGCCGCGGCTGGCGAGGATCGCCTCGGCCAGTTCTTCGACCGGCATCGCGCCGCCGGCCGCCGCGAGGATTTCGGCGATCTCCGCCCGCAATTGCGTGAGCGACGCCTCCTTGGCCCAGCGGGCGCGGAACCTGGCGGCAAACTGGCCGATCCGGCCCGGCGCAAGACCGAGCCGCCGCTCCACGTCGCGCTGGTCCGGCCAGGGGCCGTCGGGCGCGGCGTCGAGCCCGAGCAGGGCGTCGAGGGCCTGCCGGGCGGCCGGGCCGTCGCGCGAGCCGGCCCGGGCGACGCGGCGGGCCAGGTGATCGATGCTCGGGCGGCCGGCAATCTCGCCGCCAGCCTCGCCGGTGGTCTCCTCCGCCTCGGCCGCGGCGCGCGAGCTGGCCGTGCCCAGCCGCTGGCGGAGGATTCGGGCGGCGAGGATCATCTCGCGGCAGGTTTTCTTGCCGACCCCCGGCATCCGCTGGAGCCGCCAGGGGGAGACCGAGAGCAGGTCTTCGACGGTCAGGATGCTGGCCCGGTCCAGGGCGTTGGCCGCGCGGGTCCCCAGGCCGAGCTGGGCGATCGGCGTTTCGAGCGCCGCGCCGGCGAGCAATTCGCCGAGCGTCTCCTCGTCGTCGTGGTCGGTGAGGATCCCGCTGGCATCGATTCCCTTGAAGCACTCGGTCCACTGGCGGAGCATCTGTTCGGCGTTGTCGAACCGCTCGGCCGGGTTCCGGCGGAAGGTTCGGGTGAAGAACGCCGTGAAGCTTTCCCGCAGGTTGGCGTCGAATTGCTCGGCGTCGATCGTGATTTCGCAATCCAGGTGCGCCGGATCGGTCTGGCCGTCGCCCCATACGGGCAGCGTGCCGGTGGCCAGCTCGTGGAGCGTCATCCCGGCCGCGTAGCGTTCGGCGTGGAGGTCCCAGCCCGGCGGCTGGCGCAGCGAGAGCAGGGGGTCGAGGTAGCCCTTGGTGCCGGCGTGGATATTTTCGGCGGGCGTGCGGGAGAGGGAAAAATCGAAGAGCACCAGGTGCAGCTTGTCGCCGCGTCCGACCTGCCCGACCGCGATGTTGTCGGGCTTGATGTCGCGGTGGCGGATGCCCTGCTCTTCGAGGTAGTTGACCACACCGAGGAGGTCCTCGCCGAACCGCTGGAGCAGGTCGACGTGGAGCCGGCCCTCCTTGCGGCGCCGATGGCCGAGGGTTTCGACGCGTTTTTCCTCGGCGCCGACGAGGACGGGCCGCATGAGGAAGGCCGCTCGATCGCCGATTTCGACGGTCTCGGCCAGTTCGACGATGTGCTGGTGGCGGAGTTTTTGCAGGACTTCGGCTTCATCGGCGAGCCGGGCGTTGTACTCCGGCTGGCTGGCCACCTTGAGGATATACTGCCGGCCGCCGCGCTCGACGAACAGCCCCACCGAGCAGGCTCCCTGCCCGAGCCACTTGATGACGGTGAACCCGCCCGGCAGCAGATCGCCCTTCTGGGCCCGCGACGGGTCTTCGACGCAGTGTTGCTCCGGGGCGGTCAGCTCGTCTTTGACCTGGTCGAGCCGGTCGAGGAAGTCGGCCGCCGACTCGGTGCGGTCGGCCACGTTAGGGTGGGTGCTGAATTGGATCAGGTCGTCGAGGTTGGCGCCGGCGCCGTTCAGGACGGAGCTGATCTTGAGGCCGCGGGTTTGGCGGAGCCGGTTGCCCAGCTCGATCCCGTCGGCGGCCGGCGGCTCGTTGGAAAACACGTGGTAGGCGAGGGCCCCGAGCGAGAAGACGTCGAGATGTTCGCCGAACGCCCCTTCGTCCGAGACCGCCTCGGGGGCCATGTAGGCGGTGCTGGCCTGGTCGACGAGCCGATCGACGTGGCACGTGGCGGCAATCTCGCGGGAGATGCCCGAAGCGGAGGGCCCGCCGCGATAGCCGGCCTGCCAGTTGAAGATTTTCACCCGCGGATCGGGTCCGCCGGGGTCGGCGACGAGGATGCTCCGCGGTGAGAGGCTGCGGTGGACGGCCTTCTTCTCGTGGGCGAAGCGGACAATCTCGGCGATCTGGCGGACGAGCTTGAGCCGGGCATCAGCGTCGAGCGAGTCCTTGCGCTCGGCCAGGTAATGATCGAGCCGGACGCTGGCCGGATCGTGTTCGAAGATCAGGGCGGGGCCGAGTTCGTGCTCGGTGAACCCGTGGGCCCTGAGAATGCCCGGATGCTGAAGAGTCTCGGCGAATTGGAACTCGCGCAGGGCGGCGCGGCGGATGATCTGGCGGTCTTCTTCGGAGGCTTCGCTGCGGACCAGGTAGAGCCGCACGCGGCGATTGATCTCGGTGAGCTGGACGTGCGTGGCCTCCCAGTCCTGGTAGCCGGGCCCTTCGGCCAGGACGCGCTCGAGCACGTAGTCGCCAACCTTGCGATGCCGCCGCGAGGGGCGGACGCCGGCCTGCTCCAGCGCCTGGCCGACCAGCCTGGCGGTCGGCCGATCGTGCCGGCCCTTGGGTTCCGGGCTGAGACCGGGGCACGCGCGGCTGGTCAAGGCCGCCATGATCCCCGGCGCGGCGGGCGAGTCGCCTTCTGCTGGGCGGTCGCGGAGGCAGATGCGCAAGGCGGCCACGCCGCCCAGCTCATACTGCAAGTCCGTCGCTGAAACAAAGACCAGGGCCTCGATGAACGGCGGCTTGCCCTTCGACTTGCACACGCGCTGCCGGGAGAGCAGCGCGCGGAGCTTCCGGGCCTTGGCGTTGGCCGCGATCAGCGGATTGTCCGTAGTCGTCCGCCTGCCGTCGGCCGATTGCCAGGTCCAAGTGCCGGAATCGCCGCTGAGGCGTCCCGGCCGGCTCTTGATCTCGACGAGGAACAGGCCCTGGGGCGTGAAAACGAGCAGGTCCACCTCGTTGACGCTGCCATCGTCGGCCAAGAATTCGAAATTCGACCAGGCCCGGTAGGGCTCGTGGGCCGGCAGGCGCTCGCGTATGAATTCCAGCGCCTCGCGCTCCCAGGGATAGCGCGATTCGGCGATTGTTGTCCAGCTGTTCGATTCGCCCATCGCTAGTCCCGGCCTTGACGGCGCCGCTGCGGAAAAAAGCGGCGGTGTTAAAAATGCGTATTGAACTGCAACTATTTATGATAAAAAACCTTACCACTAGTTGCGGGGAGGGGCAAGAGGCCTTTGGAGTGCGGCGATTCATCGCCGCTTTCTCTCTTTTTTTTCCTTCTTTCGAGTCCGCCGACTTTTCTGCGCTCTCCCCCCGCCCCT
>JAMOAF010000394.1 GCA_023621895.1 Planctomycetota bacterium | reverse complement strand
GATGTTCCACCGCGCGGCGGGCCGGACAGAGAGTCTTTCGCAAGAGGCCGCCCGGCGTGGTTGCCGCTGGCTCGCCGGCGTGCGCAACAGCCGCAAGATCTTCGCCTGAGTCGGCATCTTGAGCCACTTCTGGTCTGCCGCCCGGTCGGCGGTGGATCGCTCCGCGCTTCGTGTGGGCAAATTCGCGCGTCTTGCGCCGAACGAGCGCGCGGCAAGCCCCATGAACCCAGGTGACCAGCCCCCGCCGCGGTCCTTTCGCGGATTTGTCAATTAGGTGCCACCCATAAAGCGGCAATGCACCTCATAAAGTGCCACCCACAAAAAGACGATCCGGCACTGCCAGGACTGGATAGCTGACTGCTTTATCGCCAATTTATGGGTGGCACCTTTTGATCTTGGTTATTTTATGGGTGGCCCCTTTTGCCCGAATTTATGGGTGGCCCCTTTTGATCGGATTCTTCGGGCCAATTTCCAAACCGCGGCTCCTTTCACGTTGCCAGCGTGTTCGGCTTGCTCCAGTGGATGCGGGCGAGCAGCAGGTCGCCGCGGATTCCGTTTTTCGGCTGCCATTCACCAACCGTGACCCACGACTCGTGCGGGGTGACGTTCGTCGTATGGAAGTTGCCCATGATCGCCACGCGGTCTGGGCCGTTCACGCCGTCGCCGACTAGCGGGAGAACGATCCGTTCGGTGTCGCGGCGGAGGCGGAGGGTCTCGGGGGCCACCTGCGCCATCCAGAGCGGCGATCGCCAGCGGATGACGTTCTCGTTGCAGGCGTCCTTCCGCGTATAGACGAGCCATAGCGCCTCGGAGTGCGGCAGCCAGTGCTGCTGCGTGGTGGAGAGTGCCAGCGGCTCACCGTCGTCCCAGACCCACGGCTGCTTGGTCGTCCATTTCAGACCATCGGCGCTGGTCGAGACGTAGCCGCGCTGGTCCTCGGCGCGAATCGTGAGGAAGAAGCGGCCGCGGAAGAGGGTAAGCGACGGCTCCAGCAAGCCGCGCCCCTTCTGGTGCGTGATGTCCTCGCCGACTTGTTTCACGGCGAGCGTGTCGCCGTCGAAGGAGCAGATCACGCCGGCGACGGAGCGCGGCTTGTTTTTTTCGTTCGTGTGCGTGAAGGCAAGAAGGATCTCGCCATTGGGCAGCACGACGCGCTGGCCGCAACCGTTCGAGTAAATGTACGCGCCGCGCGGATCGGCCCATTCCAACTTACGGCGCGGTCCCCAGCGGCCGTCGCGCCACACGGCGTACACCGGCCAGCGCGGCGGCTGGTCGGTGGAAAACCTCGGGCCGGAGTAGAAGACGTTGTGACCGAGCGCCAGGACCGTCTTCGTCGCCGGATGCCATTCCGGAACGACGTCGCAGACGCCTTCCTCGACGCCGCCGGGTTGCCTGACGCGGCCGAGCGGCGGCACGGGCTGCGGCTCCGTCCAGGTTGCGCCGAGGTCGGCGGAGGTCATCCAGTGCACGGGCCCGAAGTAGTCGGAGCCGGCGATCGTCTGGAGGGTCATGAAGGCGGTTGCGCCAGACGCGCCCGGCACCATGCAGGCTCGGGGGTGGAACCAGGTCGGCCCGCTCCCGTCGCGCCCGCGGCGGAGGGTGATTTTTTCGATTCCGGCGACGAGGCCCGGTGATTCGGAACCGCCGGCGATACGGCCCAGGGCGGCGCCGGCCGCGCCGATGCCCAGGGCGGCAAGGAACTTGCGGCGGGAGGCAGTGGATCGTTTCATCTGGCCCTCAAGACAGCGATTTGAACCTTGAAACTTGGATTTTGAACCTTTTCGTCATTCAGCAGTGTTACTGTGCTGGTAGCGCGGCAGGAAACGTCGAGCCCTCGACGAGCCGGTCCGTCTCGAGCGCCCTCATTGTAGCCGCAGCAAACATCGCGTCAAAAACGGGAGAATTTGGGGGCAATGGGAGGTGTGTCGGGACCGGGCAAGGACGGCTTGCCGGATTGCAGCGAAAACGCCGATAGATCGGAGAGAAGGGACTGTGCCGACGGTGCGTAGACGGTCGGTCAACTCTGATTCTCGCTCAGGCCGTTGTCATGAACCGGGAACTTCGCGGTAAACCTCCCCTTGCGTTGGCGTTTGCGGCCGTTCTCCTCTTGGGGGGCTGCACCAGTCCTCGCGAGTATCTGAATAATGGCTTCAAAGTCGGGCCCAACTATTCCCGGCCCCAGGCGCCGGTGGCCGAGCACTGGATCGACGAGGCCGACCAGAGGCTCCGGGAGGATTCGCAGATCCCCTGCCGTTGGTGGACAGTGCTGAAGGACCCGGTGCTCGATGGCTTGATCGTGCAAGCATCGACGCAGAACCTAACGCTGCGCCAGGCAGGCTTTCGCATCCTTGAATCGCGAGCCCAATTGGGGATCGCGCGGGGCGAGGTGTTTCCGCAGCAGCAAACCATGTCGGGCGGCTACGACAGGCTGGGGGCCGGGGGTAATTTTCTTAGCCAATGGAACTGGGGATTTACACTTGCCTGGGAACTCGATTTCTGGGGCCGGTTTCGCCGCGCCGTGCAGGCAGCCGATGCCCAACTCGACGCTTCGATCGCCGGTTACGATGATGTCCTGGTCACGCTACTGGCCGACGTGGCGAACAGCTATGTCACGATTCGCGTCAGGCAGGAGCAGATTCGCCTGCTAGACGAGAATATCGCCATTCAGCAATTTGTGCTCACCGTCGGCGAGGAGCGGCTTCGTGCCGGAACGATCACTTCGGTTGACGTGGACCAGGTCCGCTCGAACCTGCTGCAAAATCAGGCCCAGCGCGAGCAGTTGTACGTCAGTCTGAGGCAGACATCCGACGCGCTCTCGATTCTGCTCGGCCAGCCGCCCCGAAACCTCGTCGAGGAGCTTGGCGCAGGATCGATTCCCGCGGCGCCAACCGAGGTGGCCGTCGGAATTCCCGCGGACCTCCTTCGCCGCCGTCCGGATGTCCGCCGGGCGGAACGCCGGGTTGCCGCTCAAGCCGAACAGATCGGCATCGCGACGGCGGATTTGTACCCGGCGATCGCGATCCACGGCTCCTTGGGGTATCAGGCGCAGAATCTGTCGCATTTGTTTACCAGCGATGCCTTCACCGGCAGCGTGGGTCCTTCCTTCCGCTGGGACTTGTTGAATTACGGCCGCCTGGCAAACAACATCTATTTCCAGAACGCGGCCCTCGGCGAGAGCGTTGCCTTTTATCAAGGCACGGTGCTGGCGGCCAGCGCCGAGGTCGAAGACGGGCTCGTCTTTTTCCTTCGCGCGCAGGAGCGGGCCCGATTGTATGACCAAAGCGCCGCGGCCGCCCGCTCCGCCGTGGACGCAATTCAGGGCCAACTTCTGCACGGCCGGATCGACTACAACCAGTACGCTACGATCCAACAGACCTTGATCCAGACCCAGACCCTGGCGGCGCAGGCGCACGGCGATATCGCCTTTGGCCTGATCCAGGTCTATCGCGCGTTGGGCGGCGGCTGGGAAATCCGCCAGGCCAACTGGAACTCGCTCGGCGGGGTCACGGGACAAGGGGCCGCTCCCGACGCTGGCACGCGACCAGCCCCGGAGCTGGAAGCCGTCCCCAAGCCACCCGCAAAGTCTGAATAAGGTCGAGGGCGTGAGTTTGCCCCGAAAGAGGGGCGAGGAAGCACATCCGCCGGCGACATTCGTTAGCCAAGGGTCGTAATGCTGGTGCGGGATATCCCTAATACGGGGGCTCCCGGAATTCCGGAAAAGACGTCGGGCATCGCGGCGGCGACGCTCCCCCTAGGCGTCCGTCTTGGCGTGTAGAATACTGAATGGGTGCGGCGTCCTCGCTGGCGGAAGAATGATCAGTCCCCCGGCTTGTCTGGCACCTGCTGCCAACCGGGTGTGCGGGCAAGAGAACGTGGGCGTATGCGGGGGCCCCTCGGGACGCCGCCCGCGCTTCCCGTTCCGGCCCCTTCGATACTTTTTGCCCGGACATGGGTTAGTTTCTTTAGCTCGAGCGGGCTTCCGAACGGCCGAGAAGGTCAACGGCGAACATCAGCAACGAGACTTTCATGAGAACCCTAGCGATTTTTGTCCTGGTCATCGGGGGTCTGGTTGGAGGCGGCGCTCTCTACTACCGTTCTCACGCGGCGGACCAGCCGGCCAACCTGTATCGGGTCGCGGAGATCCAACGCGGCGACCTGCGTGCCACGATCACGGCAACCGGCACGATCGAGCCGGAAGAGGTCGTCGACGTGGGTGCCCAGGTGATGGGCCGAATTCGTGACTTTGGCGTCGATGAGGAGGCTGCCAAACGCAAGGTCGGCATTGCCGTACCGGCCGACAAGCCGAATGAAAATGGAGGGAATGGCGGAAACAGGCCGATCAAAGCAGCCGCACCAAAGACATCCGCCAGCGTTTCCCCGCCGTCAAAAGCGCCGGTTGGCGTGGGTGCGTCCGAGTCTCAACCTCGGATCGATTATGGCTCGGTGGTCCACGTGGGCACCAAGCTGGCCTATATCGACGAGACTCGCTACCGGGCCCAGGTGGAGCAGGCGCAGGCCCAACTCGATCGCGCCATGGCCGACCTGGAGCATCTGGAAGCCATGGTGATCCAAGCCTCCGCGGCATTGCGGCGCGCTGAGCAACTCCGCCAGTTTGAGCAGACCCGCTCGGCAGCCAGCCCGACCCCGCTGGTGGCCATTTCCGAGTCGGACTACGACCTGGCCGTGGCGAACGACAAGGTGGCCAAGTCCAATCTGTCGGTCGGGAAAGCGGCTGTCGAACAGGCCCGCGCGGCGCTGAAGCAGGCGCAGACGGACCTCGACTACACGGAGATCGTTTCTCCCGTCGAAGGCGTGATCATCGATCGCCGCGTGAACATCGGCCAGACGGTGGTTGCGGCTTTGAACGCCCCGAGCTTGTTCTTGATCGCCAAGGACCTGTCGCGTCTTCAGGTCTGGGCTTCGGTCAACGAGGCCGACATCGGCAAAATCCACCCCGGAATGAAAGTGCGGTTCACGGTCGACGCCTTTCCAGCCGAGACCTTCGAGGGTCGCGTGAAGCAGATTCGGCTCAATGCCCAGATGACGCAGAACGTGGTCGTGTATACGGTCGTTGTCGAGACCGCCAATCCCAACGGCCGGCTATTGCCCTACCTGACGGCCAACCTGGAATTTGAGATCGAAGAGCACCGCGGCGTACTGCTCGTGCCCAACGCCGCTTTGCGATGGGCGCCGCAG
>JAMOAF010000026.1 GCA_023621895.1 Planctomycetota bacterium | reverse complement strand
GTCAACCCAGGTAAGCTGTACTTGACCAGCGACCCCGTTTGGACCGAAAATATTTCCGGAAAAATGATTTCCGCGTCACTGCTGGCGAACTTGGGTTAGGCCTGGGGCGTGGGCGCTCCGGGCGGGATTTGACCAACTTGGCGAGAGCCACCTCATGCCGGGCAAGTCGTGAGTCAGGCCAGCGGCTTGGACGGCGTCCCCCTCCCGCCCGTTTGCGCCGATTGCCCGGGCGGCAACCGTCCAATAGAATTCCAAGATCGAAGCGCCCGCGCAGCCGGCCAACGCTCGGCGGCCCAGTTCAACTGGGTGATCTTGCCTATCGCTGTTCTTGGGGGGTGTCGCCGAAGATTCGCCCTGCACACAATGGTCTAAGGCGAAGTGGTCGATTTTTTGATGGTTGAGCGAATCGATGAGCGCGATAAGCGGGCCGGGAGTCCTAATTCTGGGAACGGTCGAAGGCAACGCTGAACTCCACCTCAGCCTTGTCAAAGGCAAGGTCCACACTCCAGAGCGGGCCGCCCGCGTGCGCGAGGGGGAATGCAGTCGGCCGGGCGGGGTCGCAGTGCGGCCGGTAACCGTCGGGGACATAGAAGTACACGCGCCCCGAGACGCCCGGCATGCGGCGGCAGCGCCCCGTGAGCGCCAGTTCCCGTTCATCCCAGGCCAGCCGCTCGATTTCGTGGTAGCCGCCCAGCACGTGCATATTGGTGGCGATCACCTCGGGGCGGGTCGGCAGGCGGTGGATGAGGAGAATCCGGGCGGTCCGCGGGGCCATGACGAGGGTCACTCGATCGCGGTGCGAGCCGAGGAACTTCTCTTCCCAGAACTCGAACACGGCGACCTCGGCGGCGGCGGGCACTCCCAGGGACGACAGCTCCACCGTCCGCTCCTGCGGCTGGTCCTCGAAGTTGAACAACCCCACCGCATCCCACTCGCCGGCCGCGCCGCTGCAATGCATGTGCCAGAGGGAAGGCGTTTCCCGCTCGAACAGGTCCAGCGGCCTCGCCGTGGGATTGCCCGGCGGCAGGCACTGCTGCATCATGCGGATTCGCGGCAGTTCCAAGAGGCGGAAGTCATCGCTGAACGAGATGCTGCATCCGCTGAGCGTCATCAGCGACAGCTTGAAGCGAGCCTCCTCGACACTCGCCTTGGTCCCCACGCTCATGTCGCAGACCTCGCGGTGGTAGAGCCGATCATTGACCCAGTAGCTCGCCGCCAGGAGCGGGGCGTTGTCTCGCTCGACTCGAATCCAGTTCGCCAGGCCGGCGTCGCCCGTGTCGATGCCGATGTAGGCGCTGCTGGCCAGGCCGGCCGACAGCAAGGGCGGCGTCTGGCAGTAGCGGACCCATGCGTCCGGCCCGGCGCCGCGACGAATCGCCGCCATCGCGCGACGCAGGGCCGGCGAGCCGGCGATGAAGTCGATCTTGTAGTAGCTGGCCCCCTCGGACGAAAGTCGGGCGAACGTCTCTTCGATCCACTTCTCCGCGCCGGGACGGGCGGCGTCGAGGAGGGTCATGTCCGGATTCGGCGCCCAAAACCAGCGGCCCGTCGCGGCCGGCCTGCCATCGGAGTCCTTGATCAACCAGTCGGGATGATCGCGGAAAAGTTGACTCGTGAAAGCCACGTTCGTCGGAGCGATCCACAGCCCCAACTTCATTCCGTAGCGGGAGTGGAGTTGCTCGGAAAGCCACTTCAATCCGTGTGGGAACCGCTCGTTGGGAAACCAGTCGCCGCAGATATCGCCCCGCTGCCACCCGTGGTCCAGTTGGATCACGTCCAGACCCAGCGGCCGGAAGTGCTCCGCGGCGATCGCCGCGTGGGCCAGCGCAATCTCCTCGCTGATCCCCATCCGGATCGGATACCAACTGCACCACAGGGCGTTGGCCCCCGTGCGGGCAGGCTGGGGGGCCAAGGCGGCCGCGGCGTCGCCATATCGCTCCAGGGCGCCGTAGCGGTCTTCTTCAACCGAAAGCCATACGGGGTCCAGCGTGATCGTTCGCCCCGGACCCAAGGCGCTGCCGACGCTCAAGGCAGCCTCCAGAGACGTGCCTCCCAAGCCCGTTTGAAACCCGGCGCGGACCGAAGGCGAGCCCTCCCGGGCTGACAGGGCTCCCAGGACCAGTCCGCCCGGCGACTCCTGCTGTGCGAGGGCCAACACCCCAGAACTGCCAACCTGCTGCCCCGCCGCGGCCAGCGGCTCCTCGTCGGGCGCGGGGCGGCACGGCGGCGAAGCGCCCGGGTAGCCGACGGCTGCCGGCGCGCGCAACAGGTCGCCCAGGTGCCACCAGCCCTGATTGCCCTGGGAAAGGCCGAGCATCTTCGCCGTGCCCAGCATCACGTCGCGGCCGGTATGGTTGGCGATCTGGGCGGAGATGACGACGGCCGGGCGGCCATGGTAGACACGGATGCGGCGGACAACTTCGATGCCTTTCCCCCAGCGCTGGCAGATTTCCACGCCGCTGCCGATCGCGTCGGTGAACGGGGCCGCCGCGGCCTCCGCTTTCTCCGGCGACAAGCTCTGCCGGTCGACCTCGACGGCGAACTGCACGCGGCGCACGGCGGCGTCGACGCTCCCCAGCCAGGTCGCATCCCAGGCGCCATCGGCTTGATGCAAGACGACGCTCACGCGACTGTTGGCCAACCGCACTTGCCCGCCATTGCGCGTTGCGGCCACGGCCTCGCCCGACGACGACCTGGCTGCCTGCCGCGCGGCGGCAATCTCCTTGGCTCGCTCGGGCCAGATGGCCGCCGCCTTTCCCAACCCCTGAAGCGTCCGCCCTGCTCTGGCCTGCAACCGCTCGATGTCGGCCGCCAGCGACTGCCGGCTCGACTCGTCGAGCGAATCCCATTGGGAGAAACGATCGGCAAGCTGCCGCTGCGCCCTGTCGCTCGAATCGACGACTCCTCGCAGCCCCGCCAGTTGCGGATCGGTCTTCAAACCCAACTTCTCCGCCAGAGCGGCGACCTCTTTCCAGCGCAAACGGCATCCGTCGAGTCCTTCCTTGGCATACGCCTTGAGTTCGGCGGGCGGGATCGGCGGACCGTAAAGCTCGATCTCGTACACGTCCGTGTGCGGGGAGGGGCCGCCGGATCGCGTGATGCAAAGGCGGATCGCGGTGGTTTTCACCGCATCGAACGTGGCCAGCCAACTGCCCGACTTCGCATCCGCGATGGTTGCCACGGCAGTAAACTCGCCGGGCTTTGAACCAGCCGCCTGGACTTGGGCATCGAGGATGCCGTCGTTGTCGATCCGCTCGCCAAACACGGCCACGGCGCTCACCGCCTGGCTGCCGGCCAGGTGCAGAATGATCCATTGGGGGGCTGACTGGCTGGGAGCGACGCTGGCCACCCATTTCGTGTGGCGATCCCCGTCGGTCGCTCGGGCAGGTGCATATTGGCCGCTGCCGGCTGCCGCCAAGGCCGAGGAAGCCGCGGCGCTGACGACCGGGATGCGGCGCAGCTCCGGCGACTCCCAGCTGCCGGGAATTGCCTGAGTCTCTGCGGCCGTCGCCGCCGACGGGATGCTTGCCAGGACAACGACAACCACTGCGCGATGCAACCAGATCATGTCACGACCGTGCTTCTTTCGGGGGTGTGGCGAGAACGCGTTTCGTTCCAGGAGCGCGCGCATTCTAACGCCCGCCGGGGGGCAGTATCAATTGGCGCGTCGCCGGCGGCTGGCTCTTGGGGTGCGGATGGTCTGGAGCGCGCTGCGCCGGTAGAATGGGCCTTGGTGTTGGACTGGGGGTCAGGCATCTCTGGCAACGCGACCGGACCCCGCAGTCACAAGGAGCCGACCTCGTGAAGCGCATCATGCCGCTGATCGTCCTGCTGCTCTCGTCCGCCGCGCAGGCGCAGAGTCTCAAATCCGACATCCCTTACGCGGATCCTGCCGACAAGCGCCAGGTGCTCGACCGTTTGCCCGACGACCCGGCCACGCGGGAGTTGTTCACATTCCTGGACCGAAAACAGGCGTTTCATCGGTCGTCGGTGCTGAGTCGGGAATCATGCGCATGAGATTGTTTCGCGAATCGATCGGGAATCTGCGTTGGTGGTGG
Organism: Planctomycetota bacterium; assembly: GCA_023621895.1. GTDB lineage: Bacteria > Planctomycetota > Planctomycetia > Pirellulales > Thermoguttaceae > JAAYCB01. The sequence goes on along the minus strand of JAMOAF010000026.1, from coordinate 1,138 downwards.
GCCAAGTACCGCCTGGCGAATTCGAACGCGTTTTCGTGGAGCGGCGCCATAACGGTGCCGGCCAATGAGCAATTACGGCAGGCGATTGCCCCCAAACCGCGATTGGCGCCGTACGAGAGACTCGCCCCGCTGTGGCACCTGCACTCGCGCAGAGGAAGCCCCCGGTACGAGCGCTTCCTGCCCGCGATGCGCCGTAGATTCAACGTTCCGCTGGCCGACGTTCTTGACCTCGCCTGCGGCGTGGGCTTGTTTGCCGCGCGGCTGGCGCCCGACTGCCGGCGGGTCGTGGGAATCGACTCTAGCGGGCTGATGCTCGCCGAGGCCCGCAAGAACTGCGGCCGCCACGCGAACGTCTGCATCGCGGAGGGCGATTTCCGCTCGGTGGTTCTCGGGGAAACGTTTGACATCGCCGTCTGTGCGTTTGACTCGGTCAACTACGTCGACGATGCCGACGGACTGCGCGACGTGCTTCGCACGGCGGCGAGGCACTTGCACGCGGGCGGATTCTTTCTGTTCGACGCGTTGGGCGAAGCGACGATGCGCAAGCTCGCGCGCGTGGATTCGTACTTCCTCCGCTTCGGGCCGCGTCACGTGATGTGCCACTACTTTGACGAAGCAACGCAGAAGAGCCGCACGCTGGTCGTATTCCCGGATGGCGTCGAAGAACACGTCCGAATGCCGATTGACCCTCCGCAGGTTGCCGCCGCGGCGGAATCCGCCGAGCTGGAGCTTCTGGAACTATTCCGTGACGTGCGGGGACTGCGCACGTTCTACGTCCTTCGCAAGCCGAGAGAGGTTAGCCAATCGGCTGGTTTCGCCACTTGAGACGAATAACCGCGCTCGGGAGTCTCCGTTTTCAGGACGGCGCGACGGGACGCCGGTCAAAACAGAGACTCTCGAGGGAAAAGGTGCCACCCACAAATCCGCTTGACATCGCCGCCGCTTCGGCTAGAATGATGTACATGCGTACCGTATCCAAGGTTCTTGCCGACCCTGTCCACGGGAGGGCCGTCCGATGGCGAGAATTCCACGCGGTTTGATCATCGATCAGTCGAGGGTGGGCATTTACCATTGCGTCCAGCGCTGCGTGCGCCGGGCGATGCTCTGCGGGCGGGACGCCGCCTCCGGCAAGGACTAC
>JAMOAF010000964.1 GCA_023621895.1 Planctomycetota bacterium | reverse complement strand
CAGGCGGTGGGCAAGATCAATGTCGTGTCGAACGTGCCGGGAATCGTCACGGGCACGGCCCTGGAGGGCGGGAACATCGAGTTCTGGCCGAACAACTACGGTCCGGCAAACACGGCAAACGTCCCCAACGCCAGCGGCGACTTGTGGGATTTTGGCGATGAAATGTCCGCCGCGCCCGTCGACGGCTACGGCTCGATGCAGGTTCACAATCATCAGGCCAGGCAGACCCTGTTTGCCATCAACCAGTGGAAGGACGCGGCTACCGCCGATATCGGGATCGGCAACAGCGAGGGAAAGACACGGGACTGGACGTTCACGTCGAATGCCTCGCAATACGAGGTCAAGCGGCTCCGCGTTCTCGTCCGAACAACGGGCAAATGACCTGCGCCGCTTCACGGCGATTGCCCCCGGCGGCAAGCGCCGGGCGTCTGTCCAACAACACCGTCCACCAGTCGAGGGTGAGACCATGAGATTCCAACCGCCACGCGCGACCGTCCGGGCAGCTTGCCTCGCGGCGGTCTTCTCCCTGCTTTTCATCCCGAGCGGCTCCCCGTGCCCCGCGGCGGCGCCGCCTGGCAACGTGGTGGAGCTCTCCCCCAGCCTTGCCATTTATCGCGGACCGATCAACACCGGAATTCTCCGCGAGGGCGACGCGGCGCTGCTCATCGATTGCGGCGACGGCTCGGTTGCCGGCGTGCTTCCGGAACTGGGCATCAAGAAGGTCGAGCGTTTGCTGTTCACCCACCATCACCGCGACCAGGCTTGCGGGGCGAACCGGTTCATCGAGTCCGGCGCGGCGGCGACCGTCCCCGCCGCCGAGCGCGACTGGTTCGCCAACGTGGCCAGGTTCTGGGACGACTCCAAGTCACGGTGGAACATCTACAATTTTCATCCCCACCGGCTGATGCTGACCGAATCGATTCCCGTGGCCGCGACCGTCGAGCCGGGGGATCGGTTCGCCTGGCGCGGGGCGTCGATCTCCGTGGTTGCGACGCCGGGCCATACGGATGGTTCGGTGAGCTACCTGGTCCAGTCCGGCGGCCGCAAGACGATGTTCTGCGGCGATGCGATCTACGACGCCGGCCAGATCTGGGAGCTGTACAGCCTGCAAAAAGGCTTCCAGCGCGGCAAGAGGCCGATCGGCGATTACCACGGGTTTCTCGGAGCGAAGGACGAATTGGTTGAAGGGTTGGGGCGGATCAAGCAGTCGGCGCCCGAGGTGCTCGTGCCCGCGCACGGCAACATCATGGACGAGCCCCGGGCGGCGATCGACGCCCTCGTCGATCGGCTCAACACCTGTTACGATCGCTACGTGGCCATCTCGGCGCTGCGGCATTATTTCCCCGAGCTGTTTGAGGAGTTCCAGGGCCGGCCAGGCCACATGCCGATCCGCCCCGGCAGGCCCGCGCCCGACTGCCTGCTGCACCTCGGCACGAGCTGGGTGATCCTCTCGCGCGACAAGGCCGCGTTTGTGATTGATTGCGGGCACGAGCGGCGGATCGACGACTTGAAGAAGCTGATCAGCGAGGGCCGCGTCAAGAGTGTTGACGGTCTGTGGATCACGCACTACCACGACGACCACGCGGCGGCGATCCCGGCGTTTCAAAAATCGTTCGACTGCCCCTGTTATGCCGACCGGCACGTGGCCGAGGTGATCGCCAACCCGATCGCCTGGCGAATCCCCTGCATCTCGGCGAGCGTTGCCCGGGTCGACAAGGTCCCCGCTCACGGCGAGTCGTGGCAATGGCGCGAGTTCAAGATGACGTCGTATCATCTGCCGGGGCAAACGCTTTATCACGGGGGCCTCCTGGTCGAGGGCGGCGGGCTGCGGATGCTGTTCGCCGGCGACTCGTTCACGCCGGCCGGGATCGACGATTACTGCGCCCTGAATCGCAACTGGCTCGGCCGCGGCGCCGGCTTCCAGGCGTGCCTCGACCTGATGCAGCGGATCAAGCCGACCGACGTGTTCAACTGCCACGTGGACGTCGCCTTCGACTTCACGGCCGACCAGTACCGCGCGATGCAAGAGAACCTCGACGAGCGCGAGGGACTGTTTGGCCGGCTCTTTCCTTGGGAGCAAGCCAACTACGGGATGGACGAATCGTGGGTGCGGGCGTTTCCCTACGAGCAGTCGGCAAGCCCGGGAGAGCGGGTGAAGGTCCAGGTCTTCGTCACCAATCATTCGGCCGGGGCGAGAGAGGCCGCCGCTCGTCTTGTGGTTCCCAGGAGTTGGCGCCGCGGCGGCGAGCAGGCGACCCCGTGGGTGGCAGGCGAACTGCCGGCCAAGCAGGAAACGCCCCTTGAGGTCCGGCTCCAGATTCCCGGCGACGCCAAGCCGGGCCGCTATCCGGTGGCCATCGACGTCTTCTACGACGATCGCAGCCTGCCCGAGTTCAGCGAAGCGATTATCGTCGTGCGGTAGAGGAAGCTTGGAGGCCAGGCTCCTCTCGGAGAAGGTCCCCAAGCTGGAGAAGGTCCCCAAGCTGGAGCTTGGGAACCAGAGAAAACCGGAGAAGGTCCCCAAGCTGGAGCTTGGGAACCAGAGAAAACCGGGAGCTTGGGAACCAGAGAAGCAACTGAAAACTGAACACTGAACACTGAAAACCCCTACAATGAACCACACCAACACCCTCCGCTGTCTCGTGCTTCTCGTTCTGGCCCCGATAGCCGCCCGCGCGGCCGAGCCGGCCCGCTGGGCGGAAGACCACGTTGACCAGCTTGTACCCATTTACCAGCATCTGCACGCCAACCCGGAACTCTCGCTCCACGAGGTGGAGACAGCCCGGCTCGTGGCGAAGGAGCTTCAGGCCGCCGGCGCGGCGGTAACTACCGGCATCGGGGGGCACGGGCTGGTGGGCGTGCTCGAAAACGGCGGCGGCAAGCGGCTGCTGATCCGCACCGACCTCGACGCCTTGCCGATCGTGGAAGAGACCGGCCTGCCCTACGCCAGCCGGGTCCGTGCCGAGAATCCCGAAGGGGCCGGCACGGTCGGCGTGATGCACGCCTGCGGCCACGACCTGCACATGACCAATTTGATCGGCGTTGCCCGCTATCTCGCGGAAAACCGCGACCGGTGGCGGGGCACGATCCTGCTGGTTGGCCAACCGGCCGAGGAGCGGGTACTCGGCGCGAAGGCGATGCTCGACGACGGGCTTTACGAGCGGTTTGGCAAGCCCGACTTCGCCCTGGCTCTGCATGTCGCCGCCGAACTGCCGGCGGGAACGATCGCCTGCCGCGCCGGTTTCTCCAGCGCCGCCTCCGACGTCGTCGACATCGTTGTCCGCGGCGCCGGCGGGCACGGCGCCCGGCCCCATGCCACCAAGGACCCGATCGTCCAGGCCGCCCAGCTCATCCTCGCGCTACAGACGATCGTCAGCCGCGAGATCGATCCGATCGAGCCGGCGGTGATCACCGTCGGCGCGATCCACGGCGGCACGAAACACAACATCATCCCCGACACGTGTGAGCTGAAGCTCACGGTCCGCACCTACTCGGAAGCGGTCCGCGATCAGATTCACAAGGCGATTGCCCAGCGCGCCGCGGGGATTGCCGAATCGATGGGCGCCCCGCCGCCGGAAGTCAACGTCACGCGGCAGGTGGGCGCCGTTTTCAACGAACCGGCCCTGGTCGAGCGGCTCGTGCCGGTCTTCCGCCGCGAGGTTGGAGAGACGAGGGTGATCGAGGTTCCCCCATCGATGACGTCGGAGGATTTCGGCGTGTTCGGGCGCGGGGGCGTTCCGATCTTTATGTTCGGTTTGGGGACGGCCACCGCTGAGCGGCTCAAGCTGCGGGATGGCTCCTGCTCGCTGCACACCGCCCGCTACCAGCCCGAAGTCCGGCCCGCGCTTGTTGCCGGGATCGCGGCGATGAGCGCCGCGGCGATGGAGCTCTTGGCGCCGTAAACCACCCGCGCGGTGGTAATCGTCAACGGGGACCGCGCCCGTACCCCGCATCCAGAGTGTGAACGCCCACCACTCGCTATGTAGCCCTCGGTATCGGCAAGCGAATTGTGCGCGCGGAGCCGATTCAACTTGAACGAGCCCGACCGCGTGCTTCCCCAGGTCGAGGGGGGGCTTGCAGGCCGCCGTCGCCCTGCGCACAATCGTATCGCCGGTTCATCCTTGGCCGGCGGGTCTCATCCCATGGCACTTGGCTCTGAAGTGGGGGCATTTCGATGAGCTACCATCGACTCTTCTGCCATCAACACCGCTTGAGTCGCCACGCCCTCTTCGATCCGTAACGGGCCGTGATCCTTGGTAGGATTCGCGCGCGAGGGTTTTTCGCGGCGGATATTAGCCGATTTCAAAGGGCTTCTACCGGCCGCCGAAAGAGTCTTGCCGCGGCGGCAGGATCCTCGGGGGGGCGACGAATGGACGATTCGCAAGCGACGCGGGAGAGCTTGCTGATCCGCTTGGAAGATGAGCGGGATGGACAGGCCTGGGCCGACTTTGTCGATCTCTATTCGCCGGTGATTTATGGCTTCGCGCGGCGGCATGGCCTTCAGGACGCCGACGCGGCCGATCTGGTGCAGGAGGTCTTGAGGTCCGTCGCCCGATCGATCCTGAAGTACGACCGCCGGAGGGGCCGTTTCCGAGACTGGCTGATGACGGTCGTCCGCCGCCGATTGAGCGAGCACTGGGCCGACCGCCAGCGGCGGACTACCGGCAGCGGCGATTCGCGCGTGCAGGAAAAGCTCGAGCGAGTGGCCTCGGACGCGGGGACCGAGCGGCTTTGGGAACAGGAATACCAGCAGAGCGCATTCCGGTTTGCGGTCGCCCGGATTCGTGATGGCTTCGAGGAATCGACCTGGCAGGCCTTCTGGCAAACCACGGTCGAGGGGAAGACCACCCGCCAGGTCGCCCAGTCATTGGAAATGTCCGAGGGGGCCGTCTACATCGCCCGCTCGCGGGTAATTTCGCGGCTGAAGCTGGAGATTCGAGCCTTGGAAGAATGACCCAGGGAGGCTTGCTTCCAGGCTCCGAGAATCCATTGGAATGTCCAAGAATACTCTTGACGAGATCGCCGGGCAGTGATAATGTAAATATGTACATCTTTCCATCTAGTGCTATTCCCAAGTGCTCGTGTGACACGCTTGCGCTGGCAAATGCTCATGAACCGAACTCGGCTCATTTCGGAGCCGCATGCCCGGTGCATTAGAAGTAAACATGTGGTGGAGGGTCACACATTGAGTGGTGGAGGGCCACACATTGAGCA
>JAMOAF010000586.1 GCA_023621895.1 Planctomycetota bacterium | reverse complement strand
CTCGATCACGGGAGCATGATTGTCGAGGCCGAAATGCCGCTCGGCGGCCGCCCCGTGCACGTCGCAATGAAGCGCTATGAGCCCCGGACTTGGTGGAAGGCTCTTTTCGCGCCCTTTCGCCAGCCCAGGGCGGTCCGTGGCTGGCGGCATGGTCACGCGCTGCGGCTCCGCAACATCGCCACCGCGCGGCCGATTGCCGCTTGCGAAATGCGACGGCCGTGGTTTCATCGCCGCAGCTATCTGTTGGTCGAGTGGATCGAAGGCTCCGAAAACCTGCACCTATACCTCTGGCGTCTGGCCCGCGAGCCCCACCGTGAGCGGTTTCGCCGCGCCCGCCAGTGTGCCGAGCAACTCGGAACGATGCTCGGGCGGATGCACGCTCAGAACGTCCTTCACAGCGATCTGAAGGCCAGCAACCTGCTGGTTGCCGAAGAGTCGGGCGAACTCTGCACCTACCTGGTTGACTTGGATGACGTATCAGTCAACGGCAATGTCACCCTCCGCCAGCGCGCGGCCGACCTGGCCCGGCTCGCGGTAAGCATCCAGGCCCACCCCTGGATTTCGCGAACCATCGCCTGCCGGTTCCTCCGTGCCTACCAGCGACAGATTGGCTCGACGGCCGGCGGTTGGAAGCCGCTCTGGCTCGCCATCGCCAGCCGCAGCGAGAGAATTGCCTGCAAGAAACGCCGCAAGAAGCAAGCCATTCTCTGAGCAGTTGTCAGCTTTCGGTTGTCAGGGATCAGGAATGGGAAATAGAGATCGCTCGCGGGCTGCCAACCGGGAGTGGGGGAAAGAGTCGGGATAGCGAGGCGTGGGCTTGGAGGCCGTCTTCGTTCCCAAGCTGGAGCGTGGCAGCGAGGTTGGCGAGTGATGTGGGCGAGTGAGGTGAGACTCGTGACCTGAACCGTTCTTAAAGATGCGTCCGGACGCGCAATTCGCCGTTCTCGATTGTGACTTCCACGGCGCCGCATTCGCCGGTGTAGATCAGCTCCGCTCCCACTTGGCGGTAGGCGTCCTCGACTGCGGTCTGGCGCGGGTCCCTGTGCCCGCTGACCACGACCAGCAGCGGCGAACACCACGCAGCCAATCCGGCCGAGTCGCTCCGCCAACTGCCGTGGTGGGGCGCCAGCAGGACGTCGCAGGGCAGCGGCCGAACTGCCAGGAGCGTTTCCATCCCCATCCCCTCCAGATCACCGGGCAGCAAAATCCGCCGGCCCTGGTACTCTACAGCAAGGACGAGACTTCCGGCGTTGTCGCTTTCCCCGGAAAAGCTGCTCGGCGGATGGAGCACTTCGATGGTTGCTTCCCCGACGCGAAACCGGTCGCCCGCGACCAGTTCGCTGCTGGGGATGCGGTGGCGGCCAAGGACGTCGCCGAAGTGCCGAATCGCCCCTAGAACGCTCTCGAACATTCCGGGGGTGACGTAAACCCGCTCGGTTGGAAAACGGCGAAGCAGCTCGGGAACGGCGTTGAAGTGATCCGTATCGCCATGAGAAATGATGATTGCGTCGATCGCGCTGATTCTCTTTTTCCAGAGGCAGGCGGCAATGCCCCGGGCGCCGATCTGCGGCGCGTCGAGGCGGCCCGCGTCGTAGAGCATCACCGACCCATCCGGCATTTCCAGCAGCACGGCTGCACCATGGCCCACCGACATGAACGTGCAGCAAAGTCGTCCGGATGCCCCACCGCGATCGTTTGCCAGTCCGCCGGCGGCGAGCCAGACGGCTGCCGCGGCCAGCACCCACTTGGCCGCCGCGCGGCGGTGGTGCAAGCAGAACGCGAGTGTTCCGACGACGGCGTAGAATCCAACGAGCCACCAATCCGGCAGGCCCGTCACCCAGACATGGTTGCCCGGTACCCGATGGCCCCAGTCGATCATCACCTGGAGCGTCGCCAGGGAGCGGTCGCAGGCCCATGCCAATGGCGTGGTCGCCGGCGGCAGGACCCAACCGGCGAGGATCAACAGGAACCCGAATACCAAGGCGGCCGTCATCGGGATGCCGATCACCGCGCCGAGCGCCGCGCCTCCGAATGCGGCAACGTGGAAGCGGCTCATGACCAGCGGCAGCGTGACGGTCCAGACCGCGGCGCTGACGATCGCCGCGCGTGCGATTTTTGCCAGGTTCCATCGCAGCAGCCGCTCGGAGCGACTGCGGCTCTGCTCGATCAGGCGGTCGAGGGGATCGCGGTCGGCCTGACCGGAGAACCATCGCGGCCTGACCCAGATCAGCGTCGCCACCGCCAGGAAAGAGAGGTGGACGCCAGTATTGAACAGGTCGGCCGGGTTGAGCGCCAGGATCACCAGTCCCGCGGCGGCCAGCGTGTTCCACGCCGACGGCGGCCGCCGGATCGCCCGAGCGAAACAGAGCATGGCGATCAGAATCGCCGCGCGGATGGCCGGCGGCTGCGCATCGGTCAGCAAGGTGTAGCCGCTGGAGAGCGCGGCCACGGTCCAGAACACGGTGATTCTCGACAGGGGGAGCGCCCGCAGCGCCACCAGGAACACGCCGGCGAACATCCCCACGTGAAGGCCGGAGACGGCCAGCAGGTGCACGGTGCCGGTCTCGACAAAAACGTCGGTCGTTTCCGTGTCGATCTCTTCCCTCGCGCCGAGCAGAACGGCGGCGGCCAGATCGGCCCGCTCGGCCGGAAGATTTTTCCAGAGCGTGCTCCGCGCGCCGGTCCGCACCCGATCGACCCACCACCAGAGGCCGTGCCGCGGAACGCGTTGGAGCAAGACAACGCCATCCGGGTGACTTGCCCACAGGCGGCAGAGCTTGCGCGAACCGCGCAGATAGCCAACCTGGTCGAAGTCGCCCGGATTGGCCGCGCGGCGCGGACTGGAGAGACTGCCGAACACGCGGACGCGATCGCCCGGATGGACGCCCAAGAGTTGGCCCTCGACGGTCAGGCCCACGCGGCCGCTCGCGGCGATCCAGCCGGCGCCGTCGCGGATCGCGGCGGCTTCGAGTTCCAGCCGTGTGCGCTCGCCGGCGGCAACGGGACTCAGCGGGTCGGGAGGCCGCGGGGCGACGCGCCGTGGGCCCTTGCGCACCACCGCCTCGATGCACGCCGGTTGCGGGTTCGGCCGCGCAAACCGGCCGAGGTCGTCCGCCGCGTACCACGACCAGCGCAGATCGTGCCAAAGGCCGGCCAGCGCTCCCGCGGCAACAAGCACGGCCGCGGCCGCCGCTCGATCGCCGCCGGCGCGGCCGAGGGCCAGCCACGCGGCCAGGCCGCCGGCCCCGATCGCGCACCAACCGGCTAGCGGGACACCAGCCGCACGGTCCAACACGATCCCCGCACAGGCGGCCGCAAGCACGAGCGTCAGCGGGTTGTAGCGGAAACGGCAGTTCGGCTCGGACGGGACCATGCAGCGTATTGTGGGGACAATCCGCTGCGCGTGCAACTCTAGTGCAAAGTGCTGCCGTCAAAAATTATCAAGGAAGCGGCGGCCAGCGCGGCGTGCTCTTGCTCGGCAGTTCCGCCATTTGATCGGCCCAGCAGGCAAGCAGCTCTTCGCGGACCGCCCGGCGAAACTCGTTCTTGCTTTCCGGCGCGTCGGCCGACTTGGCGACAATCCATGGGATGTCGATTTCGGCCTCGGAGAGCGCCCATTCGAGAAACGTCCGGTTGCCGATCCAGACGCGTTCCCTCTGCGACCAGAGCGCCTTGGCATCCTTGGAACGGTGCGTGAACCGGAAAAACGTGTTCACGGCCAACCGGACGGCGCCGCGGAGGTGCAGATCTACGGCACGCCGACGGATCCAGCGCTGGCGCCGCGTGTGCGGCTGCCCTGATTGCTTGGTCTTCATAAGCGGGTCCTCCCATGCCATCTGCGACGATTACCGAACAGCCGCACGACCACGCCTCTGTCCCGTTCGTGGACAGTCAGCCGGCAGCGCTCCCGCCCCGCCGCCAATCGTCCAGCGGCGGCGCCGCCAAGAACCCATCCAGGGACTACCCTCAAGACTCAACTCACGGGAGTCAGGACCGTCTCGTCGAGCAGGCTGTTCAACTTTTCCAGCCCCTCAAGGAATTGGCACTTCAACTCTTCCACAAAATTCCCGGCAAGCTGCCGGTAGTGTTCGATGCCGCCCAGCAGATTCTCACGAAATTCCGCCAAGTACTCGGGTGTTCGGGCCGATAGCCCCGCGGCGCATTTCTCGCTCTCCTGGCTGAGGTGGTCAATGTAGAGGGCGAGTTCCTTCAAGAACATGTGCGGGCGGTTGGGATTCACCAACAGCGACAGCCGTCCATAGATGTGCCCGACCATCTCGTCGAGCGTGGTGATCTTCGAGAAGTTGACGATGTTCGGGCCGCAGCAGATCGCCGGCGTTGCAGCCAGGTCGATGCCGTACTTGAGGGTCGCTCCTCCGGCCAGGTCGTGGCAGATGCAGGCCTTCGCCAGGACGCTTTGGCGGAGTCGTTCCCGCTGTTCCTCCGGGAGGTCCTCCTTGGCGAGCTGCGCCAACTTCATCCGCTGGTACTGGCGCGACGCCGTGCAGATCGGCTCCTTGGTGAATTCCGTGTTGTAGAGTTTCGCGTGCCCCTTCGAACACGGACTGCCCGGCGTCCCCCGGGCGATCCGCTCCCGCCGCATATTCTCGCTGGCCGAGTTCCGCAGGGTCCAGATCGGCACGTCGATCGGCGAACACTCACTCAAGTAGACATCCTCTTCCGTGGCAGCCGCGAGCTTGACGAGATGCTCCGGGTCGACGCTGGTCGCCTCGGGCACGAGCAGGAACGGAGTCCCCCAACCGGTTCCCTCCACGCCGTAGCGGTCGCGGAGCATCCGGTCTTCTTCCGCGGTTCCAATCCCGCCCTGCACCGTCACGCGGATTTCCGGGGCGCGCGCCGGCAAAGGACGTCCGGCTCGGGTCAAGGCCTGGCAGTATGCGGTGCGCAATTGCTCGCCCAACTCATGGCGATTCTTGCGGAACTCCTCGAGGATCGGGCCCAACAACAACCCCTTCGTGGCGAACGCGTGGCCTCCGCAGTTCAGCCCCGACTCGATCCGGTACTCCGATACCCAGAGGCCGCGCTTGGCGAGATACTTGCCCTGTACGGTCGCGGAGTGATAGTCACTGACTTTCAAAATAATCCGCTTGGCGCAGACGCCGGCAAGATCGGGGAAAAACCCCTCGAACTCGGCGAGATAACTGTACAGCCGGGGGTTCATGCCCGCTGAAAACACCATCGCCGAACGGACGGTGCTGAGGGCAAATCCGCGC
>JAMOAF010000355.1 GCA_023621895.1 Planctomycetota bacterium | reverse complement strand
GCCATCCGCAAGGACGGATTCACCGGGCCGATCACGCTCAGCTTCAAGGACCTGCCGGAGGGGCTCGAATCGTCCGGCGCCACGATGCCCGCCGACAAGGAGGTGGCCACACTCGCGGTGAAGACCAGCCTTGCGGAGATGAAAGAGCCGGTCAACCTGACCGTGGTCGGCAGCGCGAAGGTCGGCGACCGGGAAATCGTCCGCGAGGCCGTGCCGGCCGAAGACAAGATGCAGGCGTTCCTGTGGCGGCATCTGTTGCCCGCCGAAGACCTGCCGGCCCTGGTCTACGATCCTTCGTACCAACCGCCCGCCGATCGCGTTCGCCCGCCGATCCGCGATGAGGACCGGCCGAAAGACGCGCAGCGCACGCTGCGCAGGGCCTCGGTCGATTACTATCTGCGGCAGATCGAACGCCTCTATCAAGAGTGGTTCTTCACGGACGAATTCGCCAATCGCGAGATTGCCGGCATCGAAGCCCGTGTGATTCAATAAGGAAGACGGCGAAGGCAAGTCGCCTTGGCGGCCGAGGCAGGGATAAGACGGATTCTACATGAGCCAATCGCCAACCCGACGCGTAAGCCAGGTCCGGTAGCCTGACGCGTTTACGACAGCGCGCGACACTCGAAGAATCCCCGGCCCATAATCCGGGATAAGCGGGAACCCCTTTTTGTCAGCGGGATCGCTCTCCTTGCGTCCAGACGTGGCGCATGAGTGCGAGCCTCCGTTGCCCTTATTTCGACTGTTCGTCCTAAACACTCTCGACCTCGCCGCGGAGCAAGAGAAGAAGGGGCGACGAAGTCGCGCGGCGAGTCACCCTCAATGTCCGCCGGCGGTGGCCGCCGCCCCCGAGCCGCCGATCCGCTTGCGAATCGACCTTGCCTGGCGGGCGAAGAACCGCGTCACCGGTCTCTTGACGTGGAGAAACAGCGCAAGCTGGACGTTCGAAACGCTCGCGCAGCGCTTACCGCGAACGACCGAGTGCAGGCGATATCCGTCGAGGCGAGCCTCCGTGAAGCCGTGAGGCTTCCTTGCCGTGAAAAACACGCCGGGCGCGGTCGGGTCCGACTCGATCACCCCGATCGCCATGTCGGCAAACAGGACCGCGATGTCTTCCGGCTGATAGCGCCAGAAGTCGAACGGGTAACCGTGATAGCGGAATCCGATCGAGCGCGTGGTCGCCAGCAGGGTCCCGCCGGCGGCAAGGACTCCCTTCAGGTTGCCGACGGCGCCTCGCCAATCGCGAACATGCTCGAGCACCTCGGTGCAAACGACGATGTCGAACCGCCCGGCTCCGAACCGCTCAAGAAGGCCGCCGATATCGCAAATCTGATCGACTCCCGGACCCGGCGCGATATCGACCCCGAGATACTCGCTCGGCTGAAAACTCTCCACCAGACGCCGCGCCGATCCGTTGACGTTGCGCGCGCCGACTTCAAGGACGCGCCGGCCCCGCACCGCGGTCTCGGTGAGATGGGCTTGGACGAACTGGAGGCAGGCGTGGTTGCACACGGCGTTCGAAGCGTTGGAAACCCGGGCAATTCCGTTCAGCGCGGCCGCCATGGACTGGCGCCGTTTGCCGTTTACACGGCCATGATCGTCCAACCCGGCCTGTGATTCAAGGGCGAAATCGAGCCGAGCGGGGGCAGCCCCTGGCCAGCCAACCGCGCGATTGCGTAGAATCGGCGTTGGTTCGCCCGGCAGGCGCGGCCGGCGATCGGAACATCGGCATTCCGGCATTCCGGCTGCCTGGCCGTCGGGCGGGATGCCAACGAGAAGCGAGGCAATTGATGAAGCACGACAACAGCCAGCGGATTTTTGGCCGGGCAATCCAGTTGATGCCGGGCGGAGTGAACAGCCCGGCCAGGGCCTTTGGCGCGGTCGGCGGCCAGCCGATCGTCTTCAAGCGGGGGCAGGGCGCCCGGCTGTTCGACGTCGACGGCAACAGCTACGTCGACTACGTCGGCTCCTGGGGACCGATGATTCTCGGGCATCGCCACCCCGCGGTGATCGCGGCCTTGGAAGAGGCGCTCGCACGCGGGACGAGTTTCGGCGCGCCGACCGAGGCTGAAAACGAGTTGGCCGAGTTGGTCATCGAGGCGGTTCCCTCGATCGAAAAAATCCGCCTGGTCAACTCCGGCACGGAAGCCACGATGAGCGCGATCCGGCTGGCGCGCGGCTACACCGGGCGGGAAATGATCGTGAAATTCGCCGGCAATTATCACGGCCACGTCGATAGCCTGCTGGTGGCCGCCGGCAGCGCGGCGGCGACTTTCAGCGTGCCGAACTCACCGGGTGTGACCGCGGGGACGGCCAAGGACACGCTCGTGCTCCCCTACAACGACCCTGGGGCCCTCGAACGGGTCTTCGCATCGCATGGCGACCGGATCGCGGCGGTAATCGTCGAGCCGGTGGCCGGCAACATGGGCTGCGTGAAGGCTCGGGCGGGATTCCGCCAGGCCCTGCGAGGATTGACGGAGCGGCACGGCGCGCTGCTGATCTACGACGAGGTGATGAGCGGTTTCCGCGTGGCCTACGGCGGGGCCCAAGCCGTGTTCGGTGACCGGCCCGACCTGACCACGCTCGGCAAGATCATCGGGGGTGGCCTGCCGGTGGGCGCCTACGGGGGCCGGGCGGAGATCATGGATCACGTCCTTCCCGCCGGCAGGGTCTTCCAGGCCGGCACGCTCAGCGGCAACCCCTTGGCCGCCGCGGCCGGAATCGCCACGCTCAAGGTCCTGCGCGATGGTAACCCGTATCCGCGCCTCCAGCAGCTTTCCACGCGTCTGGCGGCCGGCCTGGAGGACGCGGCCAGGCGGGCCGGCATCCCCGTCTCGCTCGGCTGGTTCCAGGCGATGATGACCTTGTTTTTCAGCGGCGAGGGCGTCGTGGATTGGGAGACGGCAAGCCGCTGCGACACGCGGCGCTACGCCCGCTATTTCTGGGGGCTGCTCAACCGCGGCGTCTACATGCCTTGCAGCCAGTTCGAGGCCCTCTTCATGTCGGCCGCCCATACCGAGGCCGATATCGACCAGACGGTGCGCGCCGCGGAGGAGGTCTTTGGTGAACTGGCCAGTCCCGACGCCTGACCCAGAGCCCCGCGGCATGAATCGATGGTTTCAAATCGGGGGGCCGCACGTGCCGCGTCAATTGGCCTCGTGGCTGGTTCGTGCGGTTGGGCGCACGTTGCTGCCGAAAATGCGGCGGAAAGGGAAATTGCGTTGCAGCCTTGCGTAACCTCGCGCTGACTATTAGAATGCGGTTCATGGATCGCCCGAGGCCCGCGCTGGCCCTTCGGCAAGAGAACCACAGCCCCCGCCGGGGTGTCTAAGGGGCAGCTTGGCGGCTGGGTTCGGGCATGGGTCAGGTCTCAGGGTGATCCGACGTAAGGCCATCAAGTGAGAATGGTCTGCAAGACCGGGGTGTGGCGCAGCCTGGATAGCGCGTCTGACTGGGGGTCAGAAGGCCGCTGGTTCAAATCCAGTCACCCCGACTTTCCTTAGAAAGAAGCCCTTCGGCGAGAACGTCGAAGGGCTTTCTCATTGTGGCGCAAAGAGTTACGTCTTCCAACCGCCAGTTCAAACAGACGATTTCCAGGATTCGCCGCTTGGCGCAGTAGTCCGCCGTAAGCCATTTCTCTATAAGGGCTTGCGATAGTTCAAACGCCTTGATGGCTATGTCGGCGTCTTCATCGTGACCCCGGTTCAGGGCCTCGATCTGCAAGGTGAGGGCCGCCACCCGGTCCCGTAGCTCGGTGCTCTTGGCGGCATAGGTATCGGCGTCGATCTCGTCCAGGAGCCGGAGATTCAGCAGCCGATCCGTTTGGCCCTCCAAGAGCGACAACTGCCGCCGCAATTCCACCCGTTGCTCGCGGGTGTAGTCCTGCTCCTCTCGGGTCCGGGCGCGCAGCACGCGCAGAACCCAGTCCCGCACCTCGGCATCCTCGATACGCAGCTTGACGAACAGCGCCAGGACTTGCTTGTCCAGGTCGGCCTCTGTCAACCGAACGCGGGGGTGCCCCTTGCTGCTGTATTTCGAGCATCGGTAGTAGACGTAATCGCGCTCCCCGGCCTTGGTCCGCTTGATCTTCCGCTCGCCTACGATCTTGTGGCCGCACTGGCAGGTAATCAGGTCGCTGCCGTAGGTCAACTCGTGTGTCCGGTAAACCTGCCCACCCAACAGGGCTTGGACCCGCTCCCAGGTCTCACGGTCCACAAGGGGCTGGTGCTTGCCCGGATACCACTGCCCCTTGTGTTCCACTTCGCCAATGTAGGCGCGGTCGTGCAAAATGGCGTGAAGGGTGCTCCGGGGGAAGCGAAGCGTCGAATCCCGGTAGATCATCCCTTCGGCTGCCAGCCGCTCAATCAGCATGTCGAGCGTGCAACCGTGGTAGGCGAATAACTCAAAGATGCGCCGGACCTTCGGCCCATCCACGGGGTCGATTTCCACGATTCCCCGGTCGTTCACCCGCACGTTCCGGTAGCCGTAGGGGGCGTGGCCGACGAACCAGCCCTCCTGGACCCGACGCGCCAGCCCTTCTTTCACGTCCAGCGATTGTTGCTCGGTGTAGAAGGATGCCATGCTGGCGAGCATCCGCCGCTGCATCCGACCTGCCGGGTTGTTCTCGGTCGGCTGGGAAACCGAAACGAACTCCAAGCTGAACTCCGATTCCAGCCGCTCCAATTCAACGTAGTCGAAGAGGTTGCGGGCTGCCCGGTCCACCTTGTAGAAGAGCAGGCCCGTCAGTTCATGGGCGTGCTTCTTCGCGTAGGAAAGAAACTCCTTGAACACCTTGCGCTCATCGCGCTTGGTGGGTGTCTCCGCGATGCGGAACAGCTTGACGATGGTTCCCACCCATGCGCTCCGCGTAGCGGCGCAGGGCATCTTCCTGAACATCAAGGGAGAACCCTTCCCGCTGTTGCTCACGGGAACTCACGCGCGCCAGGGCAAGGTACTTCTTCACGTTTGCGATCTCTAAGGGCGTCAAAGAGGTTGCCGACATTCACTATGATGCTCACGGCATCTTGAGAAGTCAAATTCCCGTAGTAGGGCCGAAATACCCGGAGGGTGTCGGCCAACAATTCAGGCGTCACCCAGCGCGGTGTGCCGGCCGGAACGGTCAGGGCGTCGGGAGAGATCGGAGGAACATCGCTCATGTGGTGTACGACTGAATGACCATTGCCCGGTGGTATCCATCATTCGGCCACCCGTTGTCGATCAAACGCTTTCTCATTTCAGCGACGCTGAAA
>JAMOAF010000886.1 GCA_023621895.1 Planctomycetota bacterium | reverse complement strand
AAGACGTGCAACAGGCGAGTAGCAGGCAAAATAGAGAATTTTATGGCGGCCCCCCCACCTCAATCCAAACAGTCACTTGGTTTCCTGACGGTAGTCGAAGATCAGAAGCATGGCCTGTTCGGCGGATATCTCGTCTTGAACGGGATGGGTCGCCCTTTGGAGTTCCACTGCACCGCGCCGGTCAAGGCAAACCGCGCGCAGGAGATTCTCTACGGGCCGACGCTCCGCCCGTACCTCTACGGCGAACAGATTGGCCGAACCCTTTTTGAACAGTCGAAAACAATCCCCTTTGTCGTGTTGACCGACAGCGAGCCGATGCTCTCGGTTGGCGAGTTCATTCCCCCGCCAGTCGCCCTGGTTGCACCCGACGCGTGCGAGCAGTCGCCCGATGCGGCCGATCCTCGCGACCCGATTTTGCGAACCGACGCCGGCCACGCCGCCGCCGGGCCGCACCTAGAGGCACTGACAATTGGCCAGCGGCAGCTAGCCGTCGAAGCGGGCCGGACGCCCCTCGGCGGCCAGTTGGTCGAAGACCTCCAGCGAATCGCCGCGTCGTGGGACCTGGCCGAGCCCTTCGATCGGATTCGCGCGGCTATCGACGAAGCGCGCCGCGGAGGGCAATGACTCGCATGAATTGGGGATTTGAGGACATGGGAAAAGCAGGTGGACTGCGGTGGCTTGAGGATCAGCCACCCGCCATCCACCACGAAAACCTTCAGTTGGCGCCCCAGCCGTTCGTGACGGGATGGAACCGCGCCATCCAGCGCGACGTGCCCGTCCCGACCCGTTCGCTGCCGCTTGCCGTCGTGCGGCCCAAGACGATCTGCATCCCGATCCAAGCTCCGCGCGTGCCGGTAAGGAGCTTCCTCTTCAGCGAGCCGGCATCGCTCGGGGGCAAGTTCGCGGCAGCCGGCGGCGAGCAGCCAACCGCCCCATCGAGCGGGCCGCGGCCGTCGGGCGCGAAGCCGCACAGCACGACGCGTGTTCGCCCGCCAACCGACGTCATCAAGCTCGAAGACCGGCTCGAGTATCTTCTGCAACCTTCGCTCGAGATGCTGCTTGCCGAGCGCTGGCTCGATTTTCCCTTCGCCCCCTTCCCGTTTCAGATGGAGGGCATCGCCTTCCTCTACGCGCGGCAGGCCGCCGTGCTGGCCGACGAGATGGGTCTGGGAAAAACCATGCAGGCGATTACCGCAATCCGGCTCCTGCTCCGCTGCGGGGAGATCCGCTCCGTGCTCCTGGTCTGCCCCAAGCCGCTCGTGTCGAACTGGAAGCGCGAGTTCGATCAGTGGGCGCCGGAAATCCCCGTGGCGATCATCGAGGGCGATCAACGGCGCCGCCACTGGCAGTGGCAACTGGCCGACGTTCCGGTAAAGATCGCCAACTACGAGCTGATGCTCCGCGATCGCGAGCTGTTCGAGGGCCGGGGCCCGGAGGCCGAGGGCCGGTTGAAATTCGACCTGGCCGTCCTCGACGAAGCCCAGCGGATCAAGAACCAGCGGAGCACGACCAGCCAGATCGTCCGGTCGGTGGCCCGCCGGCGGAATTGGGCGCTGACCGGCACCCCGGTGGAGAACAGCGCCGAGGACCTGGTGGGCATCTTCGAGTTCCTCGTGCCCGGCCACCTCTCGCCCGAAATGAAGCCGAGCACGATGGGCCGCAGCGTGAGCGACTACGTGCTGCGGCGGACCAAGGACAGAGTGCTCACCGAACTGCCTCCCAAGATGTTCCGCGACGCCGAGCTTTCCCTCTCGACGGAGCAGCAGGAGACCTACCGCCTGGCCGAAGACGAAGGGGTGCTCCAGATCGGCGAGATGGGCGATCGGGCAACGATCCAGCACGTATTCGAGCTCATTCTGCGGCTAAAACAGATCTGCAACTTCGATCCGGCAACCGGCGCCAGCGTCAAGCTCGAGCGCCTCGAAGCCGACCTCGAAGAGGTGGCGGCCAGCGGCCGCAAAGCACTCGTCTTCAGCCAGTGGGTGAGCACCCTGCGCCGGCTCTCCGGCCAGCTCGAACGCTTCGGCCCGCTCGCGTTCCACGGCAAGATTCCGCCAGGACAACGCGGCGAAGTCATCGTGAGGTTCCGAAATTCGCCCGATAAACACGTCCTGCTGATCAGCTACGGCGCCGGCGGCGTGGGCTTGAACCTGCAATTCTGCGAGTACGTCTTCCTCTTCGACCGCTGGTGGAACCCCGCCATCGAAGACCAGGCCGTCAACCGCGCCCACCGCATCGGGGCCGCCGGCCCGGTCACCGTCACCCGCTTCCTCATGCTCGACACGATCGAAGAGCGGATCAATCTCGTCCTCGAAGAGAAACGCGAACTGTTCGACACGATCTTCTCGGGCGCCGAGCAACGGCACAAGAAGCTGGGGATGACCCAGGCGGAGATTTTCGGGCTGTTCGACCTCCGCTCGCCCGGCGGCCCGATCCGCTACGTGGCCTGACGCGTTCAGATGACCGGCGCCAGGCATGCCGCCCCCGCCTAGCCACCTCCCTGGTTCCCAAACCCCAGCTCCCCCTGGTTCCCAAGCTCCAGCTTGGGAACCTCCGCAACGCGTCGCATCGCCGCCGCGGACCGCGCGGGTCCGCGCTGCGAATCAACGCGTCTGCAATGCGTTAAGCAACGCCCCAGGGTCCGCCGCTCTGCGGCGGTCCTGGGGCGTTGCTGTGAAATGCCGCCCGCGTGAAGCCGATCACGGCTTCCAGGTCACGCAAACGGATTGTAGAGGCCCGGCTCGGCGATCGGGTATTGTCCGTCGGCGTCGGGCTGGACGGGCGCGGGGCTCTCGAACGTGAAGTTCTCGATGCCCGGCGCCAGGTCCGAACCCTTCTCGACCGCTTCATCCCACTTGATGACCTTGCCGCTGTAGGTGGCCATCCGGCCAAGCACGGCGGTGAAGCTGCTCGTGGCGCCGAAGTGGCCCTCATTATAGGGCGTGCCCTTGCGGATCGCCTCGACCAGGGCGTAGTGCTCCTGATCGTAGTCGCCGAACTTGAACGGCACTCCGCCGACGTCCGTCGCGTCGCCGCTGTCGGTCATGCCGCCGTTGCCCTTCGAGCCGAAGGCGTATTCAGCGACCCGGTTGAAAACGTTGGCGACATGGCGGCACTGGCTGTACATCTTCGTGCCGTCGGGGTAGGTGAACTCGACGAAGTGATGGTCGAAGAGCTGGGTCGGGCCGCCGGCCTGCTTGCGGCGCATCTCGCTGCCGCCCATGCCGTTGGCCTCGACCGGGTGGGCATTCTTGGCCCAGTTGCAGACGTCGATATTGTGGACGTGCTGCTCGCAGATATTGTCGCCGCTGAGCCAGACGAAGTGGTACCAGTTGTTGACCTGCTTCTGTATCTCGGTCCAGCCTTCCTGGCCCTTGCGCCACCAGATGCCTCCGCCGTTCCAATAGGCCTGGAGGCAGATGAGGTCGCCGTACTTGCCGTCGTGGATCTTCTTGATCCCGTTGACGTAGCCCGCGTTGTGGCGGCGCTGGAGACCCACCCCCACCTTCAACCCCTTCGCGTCGGCCATCTTGTTGGCCTCGACGAGCTTTCGGAAACCGGGGGCGTCGACGCAGCAGGGCTTCTCCATGAAGACGTGTTTGCCAGCCGCGATCGCGGCCGCGTACTGGATGGGACGGAATCCCGGCGGCGTGGCAATGATCACCATGTCGCAGTCGGCATTGATCGCCTTCTTGTAGGCATCGAGACCCCAGAAGGTCTTCTCGGGCGAGACTCCCAAGGTTTTCGCGGCATTCTTGGCCTTGTCCTCGAACGCGTCGGCAACGGCCACGATCTTGGTGTTCTCGCAGGCCTTGAGGTTGTTCGCCGCGGCGCCGTTGCCCCGGCCGCCGCAGCCGATCAGCGCAACGCGCAGCGCATCGCCGCCTTGGGCGTGGGCCGAACGGGCGATGCTCAGGCTCAGGCCGCTGGCCAGCGCCGCGCCCGCGGCCACCGTGGAACTCTCTTTGAGAAACTCGCGGCGGGATCGCAATTTTTTGGTGCTCATGCTGTTCTGCTCCATAAGAGGGCTGCAACGACTGCAAGAAACCGGCAAACGGGCTCGGTCTGCGTGATGCGACAATGTTAACTCCCGGCGGCCGCTTCACGCAATAGCCCGGCCGGTTGGCCCGCTGGACTGGAAGCGAGCCAGGTCCGGGTAGTCACGGGAACTGAAAGGAAATCCAGCCAGGACGGCTCGAAATTGCGTGTTTTCAAGGGTGGCGGGGCTATTGATCCCCTGCCTGGCCGTGCTGATCGCGAAAACAGCCGGCCTTGCCGGCGCCTTCGCTCCCGACCAGCGGGCTCGGACGTCCCAACCGCCTCCGGCGGAATACGGCCCGCTGCCCACCGCTCACGCCTGGCTTCTGAATCGCCGGGAGGCGGCCGCCCGGCTCGGCGTCTCGCCGGGTTCGAATAATTTCGGCGGCGAGCCGTGGGACAATCCAGTCTATCTGCACGATCCGGCAGAATTCGATCGCGTGTCTCGCGATCCATGCAACGCTCCGCTGAACTGGCGGCGCGATCTCGGCTGCCCCGGCGAGAACCTGTTCACCAAGGCCGAGGTTCGCGACGGCAGCCTGCAATCGGGCGGGGGAATCGCTCCGCCCGTTCGGCCTACCGTCGCATTGATTCGTCGCGGCGTCTTGGCAGAAACGCCGATCATAACCCGACGCGTAAGCGAGGCCAACTCGGGCCGGCCAGCCTCGCTTACGCGTCGGGTCAGCCAGTCTCGCTTACGCGTCGGGCCGGCCAGCCTCGCTTACGCGTCGGGTCAGCCAGCCTCGCTTACGCGTCGGGTCAGCCAGCCTCGCTTACGCGTCGGGTTATGATCGGAGTTCAGGTCTCTGGTCGTGGTCTTTCTTGTGCCACCATGACGTTGGCGACGTGTTCTCAGATCGATCTCGAATGTCAGCCACGGATGCGTCTGCTCGTATGTCCGATGCCACGACCCGGATAGTGTCCTTCTTGAACTTGTCACATGTTTTTGACAGCAAAGGACTTAAACGATTGCTGGGCAGAAAATGTCTCACTAAATGTCCCGCTGCATGTCCCAATTTTTGTTCGCGCGATATCCTGCGTCATTCGCAGGCCCGCTCCTCTCTTCCCCTGGCAGCCTTCCCTGTCACCGTACAATTCCGGCAGATTGCTCCCGGCGGGGTTGATCCGCGCGGGATGGAATGAATTGCCTCTTGCAGGAACCGATGACTTTCGAGGAGAGATTGACCGATGACAAGAATTGTGATGATGATG
>JAMOAF010000824.1 GCA_023621895.1 Planctomycetota bacterium | reverse complement strand
TCCCACTACCCGCGCCGGCTCGCCCTCCCCCAGAATCCCGCCGGACAAGCCCGGCGGATCGTTCGGTTTCCCACTTTCGCGGCGCGGTTCGCCCTCCCCCAGAATCCCGCCGGACAAGCCCGGCGGATCATTCGGTTTCCCACTACCCGCGGCGGCTCGCCCACCTCCAAAATCCCGCCGGACAAGCCCGGCGGATCGTTCGGTTTCCCACTTTCGCGGCGCGGTTCGCCCGGCGGATCGTTCGGTTTCCCACGATCCCTCGCGAGAGGCAGGCTGACGGTGGCGGAGTTATGCCGTCGCGAGGGCGTGTCCGATCCGAGTTTCTATCAATCGCGAGAGCGGCTACAGGAAGGATGACATGGAGCAAGGCGATCGCCGGTTATTGCTTCGCCGCTCTGGTCGCAATAAACGTCGGCAGATACTTCGACGAGCCGCTCAGGTAGTGGGAGACCGAAAAATCCGCCGGGCTTGTCCGGCGGGATTCTGGGGGAGGGCGAGCCGGTGAGGTAGTGGGAAGCCGAACGATCCGCCGGGCAAGCCGGCGGGATTTTGGGGGAACGATCCGCCGGGCTTGTCCGGCGGGGGTTTGGGGGAGTTGGACCGGTCCGCCTTCCGGTCAATACAGCGTGAAATTCAGTCCCGTTCCCGCAGGGCGTTTTCCGCTTGGAGGAACGGCGGTTTCGTTTCGGTAGAGATAGGCCTTGTAAACGCCCTCTTGAATCGTCGTCAGCAGCACGTCGCGCGGGCCGTGACCGGCAAGGTCGACGGCGGCCATCAGCATAGGGCGTTCACCTTCCCCAATCGCCAAGCTGCATACGCGGCGGCCGCGGCCGTCAAAAAGCCCTCGCGGAAGAGCCGAGCCGATTTGCTGGAGACCATCGCCGCTGAAGTCGACAAGGTCATGATGGCGGGTGGAATCCGTGTCGATCCGGCCGAGCGGATTGCCCAGTTCGTCGAACACGCACAGCGGCATGGGCGGAGCCGGCAAATGGTCGACGTCCACCACCAGCTCCAGGCCGGGTACGTCGTCGCGGATTTCGCCCACGTCCACCGATTCGTAGTGATGGCCGGTCGCGCGCCAAACCAGCCGGCCGCCGCCGTCGGTCATGACCAGGGCGTTGCCGCCGCACATCGTCATGACCAGCCGCGTCTCCTCGGGCCGCTCGGCCAGGCGGACCACCCGCCAGCAGTCGGCGTGCCCGCCGTTCCGCCGCCCCTCGTCGGCTTGGAAGACCCAGCGAACCGAGCCGTCCGAGTTCAACGCAGCGTATCCGGCCAGGATTTCGTCGCGGCCGTCGCCGTCAAGGTCGACGGGCAAGGGTTGATGCGCGGTCGGGTAGCCGCCGGGCTCGTTGACCGTCCAGCGGAGGCGGCCATCGGCGGAGTAGGCCCAGATCTGTCCGTAGCGGGTCTTGACCAGAATCTCCGCGGGCCACCCTTTGCCCGACAGGTTGGCGAAGGCGATACAATCGCTGGCGTTCGGCTCGATGGGGAAGGCGCTTGCCGGTTTCCCCGAACGGCCGTCGAGGACCACCAACTGCCGATCGGCCGCCACGATGACCTCGCTTGTGCCATCGTTGTCCAGGTCGTGGATCTGGCAAGCCACGTCGTGGTGGAGTTCCCGGCGTCCGAGCTTCGGGTCGCCCCATCGCCAGAGGATGCTGCCATCGAGTTTCTGAACCGCCACCGACGAGGTGAAGTGGTCGTCATCCTTGTTGAAGTTCCGCGCCGAGACAATCTCGATCTGGCCGTCGCCGTCCACGTCGCCCGCCACAACCCAATAACCGCCGTACTCCGCGTCGAGCGTCAGCGTCCGCCAGGGAGCGACAACCGGCACATCGGCCGGGGGGGCGCCGCGGGCGTCGGTTTCGAAGGGACCGCGTGGCTCCGCGCGCGCCGCCGCACAGCACAGCACGGCGCACGCTACGATGGCAGTGGCCAGGATTTCAGGCAAAACCGGGGCGTGTCTGTTCATGGGGTATGTCTGCCTTTCGCGTCGGACACAATGCGACAATCAAGGCTGTATCATCGCCCATTGGCCGTCTGCATGCCAGACGCCGGGCCAAGGCCGCAAGCGCAGGGCGCGTGAGGCGCCGCCGGCCGCACGATTGCCGGCTCCCGCCGCGGATACGGTTTGGGCTTCCAATCGGTCGTTCCACCGAAATGGCACGCGGGCTTTCAGGGGGGCCTTCTCCGTCAGACGCCTTCGATGTATCCCTTCGCGAGGCTCACGGTCGATGGGTCTTTGCTGACCTCGACCACCCGCCGCAGCGCCTTGACGAACTCGTCGCGGTTCGGATTCCTCAGGTCGCGATGATGGGCCAGGTCGACGATCGAACGGCAGGCCTCTTGTGCGACGTCGTTGTCGTCCAACAGCTTGACCAGCCAGCGCAGCGTTTCCACGGTGCGGACCGTGCTGACCCGGTCGGCGACCAGGTTCTTCTCCTCCGCCCGCTCGGCGACTCCGAAGGCCCATTGGAGCATCTGGAGCGTCTTCGCGTCGGACCGATCGCTGTCCAGGCTCACCACGCGGATATAGGCGCGCAGCGCGCTGATGCGGACGGCCTGATCCTTTTCCCCTTTCGCCAGCCCGGCAAGCTTCTCGGCCAGGCCGGCGTCGGGCCAGTTGCACAGCGCCCGGATGCCCGCTGCCCGCAACTCGCCATTGGCGCTGGAGAGGGCCTTTTCAATCCGCGTCTCGGCCGCCTTCCCGCCCATCCGCCCCAGGACCGGCAGCAACGCAACCGTGGCCGCCTCGTCGGACATGGCCGCCAGGATCGGTTCGACGGTGTTGTCGTACTGCTTGGCGATTTGAAGGTAGGTGGTCTCCAGCCGATCGCGATGCTGCCGGTCCTTGACCTCCAGAAGCAGCGAGACGATCGCGGGCAGCGTTTTTTCGTCGCCCAGGTTGACCAGGACGAAGACGACGTCGTTGCGCAGCGCGCTATCGTCTTCGATCTTGGCCAGATCGAGCATCAACGGAATGGCGCGGGTCATTCTCCGCGCCACCAGCACGTCGGCGAGGAACCCCCGTTTCTGGCCGTCCGATTCCTTGAAAGCCTCGATCACGGCGTTCTCGACCAGGGCCGCGCCCATGGATGACAGAACCGACACCGCAGCGCGCGCGACGGCCGGCTCGTCGCCCAGCGCCTCGATCAGCAGCCCGACGCAGCCGCCGTCGCCGACCCTGGTCATTGCCATGATCCCGCGCAGGCGGAGGGCCGGATCGTCTTTTTGCCGAGCGGCCTGCACCAGCAGCGGCAGCGCCGCCTGCTGGCCGCGCGCGGCGAGCAGCTCGGCGAAGACGAGCGCCCGGTCCAGCGGTTTGCCCTTGCTGGCGGCCAGGAGCCATGCAGTGGGTTGCTTGTCCAGGTTGTCGGCCGCCACCCGGCGTGCGGCCGGATCGCCGCCGTCGAGCCACCTGGCGAGCAGCGCTCCGGGTTCGTCAGCCAGGGCGAGTTGCCCGACCAGCGCGCCGCGGCGGACCGGCGCTGGATACTTCTCACCGGCCAGCGCGGCAAAGACCGCGGCGGCCGCCTGCTTGTCGCCGGCCGCCAGGGCAATCGTGCCGCAGGAGAGGTACGCCTCGGCGGTCGCCGCACCGCTGTCTGCGGCGGCCCGTTTTTCGAGACAGGCTGCCGCCTCGGGCCCGCCGATCCTTCCCAGGGCGTGCACGGCGGCCGCGGCGACCTTCGGATCGGCGGCCCCGGCGAGCGTGATCAGGCGGCCGGCGGCCTCGCGGTCGTGGCGGTTGGCCACGGAGTTGATAACGGCGACGAGGGCCGGCCCTTGGAGCCCTTCCAACGCGTCGCGGAGCGCCCGGCCGGCGGCCGGTCCGGGGATCCGCTCCAGCGCTCCCCGGGCGAACTCGCCCAGCCGGCCTTCGCCGAGCATTTTCCCCAGTGCGGGCGCCTCGGCGTCGGTGCCGCAGATTCGCAGCATGATGCCGGCGTGTTGTTTTGCGGCCAGCGTGGCGCCGTTGTCGGTCATGACCTCCAGGAGCCGTTTGGCCATCTCGGCCTGCTTCGCCCGGTCGGCCATCGAGGCCTCGACCTGGCGCTCGACGGCGAGCAGGCTCGTCTGGTCCTGGCCATATTCGTATTGCTTGAGTTTGTCCAGCTCGTCGGCAGAGAGCGCCGGCGCAGCCAGGGAGCAAAGGGCAACGACTGTCGCTAGAAGGCGGTTCATCGCGGATATCCTTATTGGCATCGAGAAAGTGGGAGGGGTCGGGGCGGCGGCGAGGCGATCAAAGGGTATACGGCTCGCGCATCGGACGGGACTTCATCGCATTGGCCTGATCGTCGTTGAATGTCTCCGTCTCCCAGTCCCAGCGGAGCTGGCGGCCGAGGCGCACGGTGATATCGGCCACGTTCCCGATCGTGGTCGCCCGATGCCCTTGCTCAAACGGCGCGACAGGCTCCTGCCGCGTGCGGACGCTCCGCAGGAAGTCGGCAATGTGGCCTGTTACGCTTTCGGACGGACTGGCGTGCAGCCGCACGTCGGCGGCCTTGAACTGGACGTCGCGGAGCGACGGGTTTGACGCCTCGAACCCCGGATTGCCCCAATTCACGCGGACCCAACCCTCGTCGCCGATGAACCGGCATCCGTTGGGCCCGGTGATGTCATCGGTGTAATGGACGTTCAGTCCCGACTCGTAACGGAGCCGCAGGTCCCATCGGCAGCACGTGTCGGTCATGCCCGAGGTGGGAAAGTGGCCTTTCCCTTCGAGCGTAAACGGCCTGGCGGTGATCTCGGGGCATCCCCATTGGGCGATGTCGAGGAAATGAACGCCCCAGTTGGTGATGAAACCGGCGCAGTAATGCGAAATCATGTACATGGCCAGCCATTCGCAGCGCTGGGAATCGAACGGAATATACGGCGCCGGCCCGGTCCAGCGGTCGTAGTCGAACCCTTCGGGCGGATCGCAGCAGGCGATCGAGGGGTATTCCTGCCCCGCGTGGACGGAGACCTCGACCGTGTGGATCTTCCCCAGGTAGCCGTTGCGTGCCAGCTCGCACGCGTGTCGGACCCGCGCCATGCTCCGGCTGTGCGTGCCAGTCTGGAACACCGTGCCGTACTGCTTCAAGAGCCTGCGCAGTTCCTGCCCTTCGGCGATGGTCCGCGTGATCGGTTTCTCGCCGTAGACGTCTTTGCCGGCCCGGATCGTGTCGGCGTAGATGACTCCGTGCCAGTGGTCGGGCGGCGTGAGGATCACGGCGTCGATGTCCTCGCGGGCCAGAAGATCGCGATACTC
>JAMOAF010000707.1 GCA_023621895.1 Planctomycetota bacterium | reverse complement strand
AACCTGACGATCTACGAGAACATCAAGTCTTTGCCCCTTGATGACGTGCCCCTTGTAGGTTACGTCGACCTCCACCTGCCGCTCGCACTGAATCCCGCGCAATCGCAACTCGACAACCAACGCCTCCTCGTATATGGATTCCAGCAGACCCGGCCCCAGAATCCGATGAACTTCGATCGCCGCTCCGATGATCTTTTCAGTCAACGCGTCTCGTTCTTCCATCTCCGTGTCCTCGGTGTTCTCTGTGGCTACTGAATTGCCGCCGCAAGGATGTCTCTGGGGTGAATCAGTACACTCCCCTTGGCCTTCGCCAGCAGCGCCCCGAACGGGTCCTGCACGCGCACGAGCCGCGGGGCCGGGGTCGCGCAGTCGTAGACAACGTAGAGCCAATAGCCGTCGCGAAGATTGGCGGCCTTGGCCCACTCGTTCGACGACACCTCCACGTCGCCCGAGCGCGCCCGGCCCTTGACCTCGATCGCCCGCCGTCCACGCCCATCGTCGTGGGGATACTCGGCGTGCAGATCGAACCCCGGATTGTCGGTGAGGCCGGCCGCCCGAGCCAAGGCTGGCGAATGGACGTCCGTTACAACGGCGCCCTCGGCTTCCTCGTAGCCTCTAGCCACCTCCATCGCCACGCGCTCGATATTCGCGTCGTGCCGCGCCAGATCCTCGGGGTCCGACGAGGGGACGATCATCGCGTGGGCGACGAAGTTGAGCGTCCCCGGGGCGATCAACTCCGGCTCGCGCCGGATGGTGGCCAGCGCGAGGCTGCGTCGTTCGGCCAGCGACCGCTGCTGGAGCTTGATCTCCTTCAGCGCCTTCGCGGCGCCGACATTGCCGCCGCGGGCCTTCTCCGATTGCTTCACGCGGGCCGTGGCCAACTCCGTCTCCTGGAAGTTGAACCCGCGGATGATGAATTGCCCGCGCTCGGGCAGCGTGTTCAGAAGGAGATCGCGGCGATCCTTGGCCAGGTCGCGGGCGACGCGCTCGACCAGGAACGCTTCGGCCTGGTCGCGGAGGTTCTCGGCGCCGGCCGCCAACCGCTGCGCCGCCGGCGGCAAACCATGCCCGCTTCGAAGCAGCAGGAGGTGTTCTACCGGGCAGAGCGCCAGCTCGACCCCCGCGAATTGTTTCAGCCCCACCAGCCGGCAATCGAGGACCTCCTCGGTTGCCAGTTCCGGCAACTCGGGATCGGCCTGGCGAACCACCCGGACCAGGGCGACGTGGAAGAGGTACGGCTTCTCCGCGGTCGGATCGACGAAGACCGCGCCGCGAAGGGCCTGCCTGCTCAGGCGGTCGCTGACAAGGGCCCGGATCTGCTCGAACACCGGCTCGCCCGGGTGAACCCAAACGGCCGTCTCCTTCTGTTCGGGGCGAAAGACGGTCAGGCACTGGCGCTGCTGCGGAGCGTACACTTCAAGCGACTGGAGGAGCGGATCGATCGCGCCCTTCTTCGCCGGCCGCAGGGAGAAGCACTGGTCCATATTGCCGTCGATCTCGATGTCGACCAGCGGCGTCGCGTTCTCGAGGTAATGGCGAACATAGCCGGGCAGCAGGCGGCGGTAGACCTCCTGGGCGAGGTCTTCGCGGAGTCGCGGCAACTGCCGCTTCACGTCGCCGCCGTCGCCGTAGAGCATCCGCTCCTTGGCGGCCAGCGCCTCGACCTGCTCCGGGGTCAGGCGCCCTTCGAGCTCGTGGGCGACGCAATCGCCCCCTTCGAGAACGGACCGCTCCATGTAGGCCTTCAGCGAAACGCCCTCGAAGAGGCGGCCGATCGAGTCGAAGACCTTCTCGCTGCCCAGGCTTTCGCGGATCGCTTCCAGCTTGTTCAGCAGCGTTTCGATCACCATCCCTTCGCGGGTCTTGGGGGCGACGAGGTTGATGATCCGCACCGGATCGTGCTTCTGGCCGTAACGGTGAATGCGGCCCATCCGCTGTTCCAGCCGGGCCGGATTCCACGGCACGTCGAAGTTGATCATGATCCAGCAGAACTGAAGGTTGATGCCTTCCGCCGCCGCGTCGGTGCAGATCATGAACCGTGCGCCACCGTCTTCATGAAGGCGACGGAAGCGATCGACCTGTTGCTGGCGCTCGGTGTAGTACATTCCGCCATGGATTTGGGCAATCTGGCCGGTGTAGCCCATGCCGCCAAGGCGCTGGATCAAGTACTCGAGGGTGTCGCGGTGCTCGGTGAAAACGATGAACTTCTCGCCCGAGAATTTCGGGTCGGTCAGCACCTCCCGCAGCTTGTCGAACTTCGACTCCTCGCCCTTCTCGTACACCTTCCGGGCCAGGTCGCGTAGGCCCACCACCTGCTCTCTCTCGACGACGAGGTCCGTCAGTGAGGCGGCGATCACGCCGGCCAAGAGGCGGTCTTCCGAGACCTCGCTCTCTTCCCGTCCGTCGACCGAGGTTTCTTCGTCGGCTGTCTTCGAGTCGAAGACATCTTCTTCCTCGGCGAGCCGTCGCTGAAGGACGATCAGTTGTTCTTCGGTGAGTCTGCCCTCCTGGACCTGGCGAATGAGTTCGTCGAGCTTGTCGATGCGCCGCTCAAACGACCGCAGCAGCGCGTAGGTGGAACTGGCCAGGCGGCGTTGCAGAACGCTCATCGCCAACCGGGCGGCCGAGCGGTTCAGCAGCTTGGCCCGGTTGTACACGTGCCGCATGTAATCGGTGGTTTCATCGTAGAGAGTCTGTTCGCTGACCTCTCCTTGGACCAGGTCGTAACCCAGCGTGTCGGAGATCCGCTTCGGGTAGAGGGGCTTGCCGCTGAGGTGGACCATCTCCTCCTTGGTGCGGCGGATGAAATGGGCCTGGCGACGCTGCGGCGGATACTGGTCGAACGCCTCTGGGGTGGAGAGCACGTCGGGCTCAAGCAGCCGCCAGAGGCCGTAATAGGGATAGTCCTTGCCCTGGTGGGGCGTCGCGGTAAGCAGCAGCAGGTGATGGGGAGACCAAGGAAGCCGCCAGGCGGGGTCGAGTCCGCGGATGCCGGCCAGGGCCTCGGCCAGCCGGTAACGGTCGGTCTTGCGCACCCGCAGATCGGCGCCCCGGTCCACGGACAGCTTGTGGGCCTCATCGAAGACGACCAGGTCGTACGGCTCGACCTCTTCCTCTCGGAGCCGAGAAAACACGCGACTGCCCGCCAGGGTATCGACGCTGACGATGACGCGGTCGCTATCCGGTCCCGTAAAGGGGTTGGCGTTCCTGGCGTCGGCGCCCGTGACCACGCCGAAGGTCAGGTTGAACAGCACCTGCAACTCGGCCTGCCAGTTTCCGATCAGGCCGGCCGGGGGAACGATCAGCACCCGGCGAAGGAGGCGGCGCGAGAACATCTCCCGGGTGTACAGCCCCGTCATGATCGTCTTGCCGGCCCCGGCGTCGTCGGCCAACAGGAACCGCAGGCGGGCCTGCCCCAGCATGTGGTCGTAGACCGCGATCCTCTGATGGGGGAGAGGATCGATGTTGGATATCTCAGTGGCGAAGGCGGGATTGGCGAGATGGCCGAAGGAGAGCCGTTCACCCTCGATGAGGCACGACACCACCTCCGGGCGGGCGGTGAAGTCGAGGATCGGGGGGCCCTCCGGGGCGGATTCATCGGGCCCACCCGGTTCGTCTTCGAGTTCGCCCGCGAGTTCCAACAGGCGATTCCAGGCCAACTGTGATGGAACGGATTTGCCGTTCTCCCAACGATTTACGGTCGGGAATGAAACGCCGAGCCTCTCCGCAAGAAGCACCTGCGTCAGCCCCAGGCGACGCCGAAACTGCTTGATCTGCTGTGGCGAGTTCTCTCCCGGGGTCTGGTCCATCGATTCTCGCTCCACCGACTGGCAGACAGGTGCGACGCCGTATTTATATCACATGCAATATTCATCGTCAACAGGCCACGCGATATATTATGTCAGCCCGGCTCGTTCGGCTAGCCGATGGCCGCCGTCGAGGAGGAGAGGAACGAGCTCGCATGCGACTCGAAGAACACGGCCATCTACTCCGCCAATCGCTTCAAGTCCTTGCCGAACTTGCGGTTGATTCTCTCGTGCGACGCGCGGAGCTGCGCCTGGCGATTCTTGTCGCGAACGGGTGAGATCAGGATGGAATCGCCGTTGGTCGTCATCTTCGAACGGCCGTGCGCCTTCGGCTTCATGGCCGACGCGGAGCGGATGCGTCGGGTGCGGCAGTCATAGAACTCTATTTCCACGGAACGGCCGTGCGCTCTCATCAGGAGCTGGTCGCCCTGCAACCTCACGGAAATATCTCAGAAAGCGCACTGTGATGCGCATCTGGCTTGACTGTCGTGGTTCTGTGTTGTAGTATTCTGTCAAACGCGCATTAAAGTGCGTTTTCGACATTCAGCAGGCTGCCTTGCGACGAAAAACAGACCAGATACGCACCGAAATGCGCGCCAATGACGACGCCTGGCGAAAAAATCGGACAGCTCTTGCGTGCTCGAAGGAAGTTTCTCCAACTCCGTCAGCGCGACCTGGCAGAGCTGGCGGGAGTCGGGATGCGCGGGTTGACCGCAATCGAAAGCGGTCGGGGAAACCCCACGCTCAACCAACTCTCGGAGATCGCGGGCGTTCTGGGGCTTGAAGTCACTTTAACCCAGAAACGACCCGATGCAGACAGCTAGAGTCTATTGCCGGGATACCCCCGCCGGGACCCTCCGCCAGGACGCGGAAGGATATGTCTTTGAGTATCTGCCCGACTATCTGGGGAATCCCGCCCTGCCGGCGATCAGTCTGACCTTGCCGAAGCAAGAGGCGCCTTTCAGGTCGACGGTGCTGTTTCCGTTCTTCTTCGGCCTGCTGGCGGAGGGCGAGAACAAGGCGCTGGAATGCCGTCTGCTCCGCATCGACGAGAACGATCACTTCACGCGCTTGCTGCGGACCTGCACGACAGACACGATCGGCGGAATCACCGTTAGGGCAATCTGATGACCAACTGTCCAGGTTGTTTGAAGCAAGGGCACGCCACGTATTGCCCGCCTTGCCGAAAACGCCTCTTTGACGGCAAGAAGGTCTCCCACGTACTTCCGTTCGCTCGGTCCGTCTACGAGCAAACTCGCTTGGAAGCCAAGGGGAGCGGGCTGTCGATTTCCGGTGTCCAGACCAAGATGCCGCTGGTCTTGCGTAAAGGACGACTCGAGATGGCCGAGAAGGGCGGGCAGTACATTCTCAAGCCGGTTCCCCACGGGGCGTTTCAGCGTTTGGAGACCGTCCCCATCAACGAGAACCTCACCATGCAGATTGCCCGGCAGGTCTTTGGCATCC
>JAMOAF010000617.1 GCA_023621895.1 Planctomycetota bacterium | reverse complement strand
TCAGCCATCAGCCGTCAGCGGTCAGCAGGGGACTTCCAACCGGTCGTCTTGCCTGATTGCTGGCGGCTGATGGCTTCTCTTGCTGACCGGCCAAAAAAATCGGCAAATGTTCAAAAAAGTACTTGTAAAATTTTGCTAATCTGTTAGGCTTACACACGAGCATCAGGTATCGAGTGAGCTCGGCCTCAAGCGAGGTCGGGTATCCCTACGGGCCCGCCGCCGGAAAGACAGTTTCCGGCGGCGGGCCTTTTTTTTGGTTTTTTTGAGCTGCAACCCCGGACTTCCCCGAACCCAGGCCCCCGGTCACGCAAGCCATGCTTTCGCCCGCACTGATCCGCCGAATCAAACAGCTTTTGGCTGAGCGCACACACACGTATCGCCAGATCGCACAACTTCTCGGCGTCAGTTGCGGCACGATCAGCGAGATTGCATCGGGCAAGCGATGGAGCGACGAGTCGCTCGATCTTCGCGGTCAAGGCGAACCGGAGGGTCCTCCGCGCCGCTGCCCGCTGTGCGGCGGCCTGGTGATGATGCCGTGCGTTCTCTGCTCGACGCGCAGGCTGTCTGCCCGAACAAGGCGCTTGCCGCGCGATGCCCCGCTCGACAGGCCGCTTGGCCTCGACCTCAAACCCGAACACCAGCGGCGGTATGCCGAGGTCCGCATGGCGCGGCGGAAGCAGCAGCGTCGTAATTGCCTGGCGGCCCTCGGCCCCCTGGACTACATAACGTCACACCATGCCGTCCCGGAACCCTGAACAGCGTCCCGAAGGTCAACATTCTGGCAAGGTTCAAAATCCAAGGCTCAAGACCCAAGTCCCGCCAGTTCGGCGCGCGACGTTTACCCGCGCTCTATGCGAGAGCTCAGCAACGAGCGTTCCCAAGCTGGAGCTTGGGAACGAGGTGGAAAAACTGAACCCGGAACCCTTCTACGATTCCCAAGCTGGAGCTTGGGAACCAGGTGAAAACTGAACCCCGAACCCCGAACCCTTCCCCAATGCCTTCTCCCAACCACGTTCACCTCGTCCCCTACTCCGAAGCTCGGCGCGAGATCGCCGATGGGGACCTGCTGCTGTTTCGCCGGCGGAGTGTAATATCCGTCGCCGGCCGGGGCGTCCACAGCCACGCCGCCAAGGCCGCCTGGTGGGGCGACGACCTGTTCTGCCTGGAGATTCGCGAGTGGTACGGCGGCCGTGCCGTGACCCTTTCCAGCCAGGTTCGCCGCCGGCCTGGGCGGATCGACGTCTACCAGACCAATCCCGGCGGCCGCTGGCCCGAGTACAACGCGGCCGCGGCCGTCGCCTTCATGCGGCGGCTGGCCGGCTGCGACTATGGCTACCTCGGCCTGGTGGCGGCGGCCGCGCTCCACCTGCCGCTCGTGCGGATGTTTGTCCGGCCCAGTCTTGACGACGAACAGCCGAGCCGCCGGCCGCCGTTCTGTAGCCAGGCGTGCGTGATGGCCGATCGGCTCGGCGGCGGCGTCGATCCGGTGCCGCACCTGGCCGATCGGCTCACCGAACCGGCCGATTTGGCGCGGAGTCCGCTCTACCGGTACCGGTTCACGCTGGCGTAGGCAGGAAACAGAAGAGATTAGGTCCAAGGTCCAAATTCCAATGTTCAAGCATCAGGGCTCGAGCGAGATGGTTTTCCGCAAGACGGCAACTCGGCTCCGTTTGATGATTGGAGCTTGTGCCTTGAGAATTGTCCGGCACTTGCCCGCGGCGGTCTGCATCGCCGCCATCGTCCCTTCGGCCATTGCCGGTTCGCGCGCCGAGTGCGTGGAAGGAAGCTGCCCGCCGCGGGGGCCGCGGGCGGTGGTCCGCGTTGTCCATGCGGTCGGGCGGTGCCGCCTGTACGCCAGCGGCACGGTGGTCCACGACGATGGCCGGTCCGCCCTGGTGCTTTCCTGCGCCCACCTGTTCAACGAGGGGACCGGCCGCGTGTGGGTCGTCTTCTCCGACGGGCGGCAGGCGGGCGCGTCGCCATTGGCGATCGACGCCGCCTGGGACCTGTCGGCGCTCCGGATCAGCTCGGCCGGCGTCGAGCCGATCCGTCTGGCCGCCGAAGCGCCGCGGCCGGGCGAACCCTTACAGAACTGCGGTTACGGTCCGGATGGCGCCTACCGCTGTAGCCGAGGCCACGCCCGCGGATATACCAACAGCGCCGGTACGACGACGTTTGAAACCCTGTGCCTGGCCGGCGCCGCCCGCGACGGCGACTCGGGCGGACCGGTGCTCAACGCTCGAGGCGAGCTGGTGGGCGTTGTCTGGGGCACCGACGGCCGCACGGTTCACGCCACGTACTGCGGGCGCGTGCGACGGTTCCTGGAAAAGCTGCTGCCAACTCGGCCGCCGGAGACTCCGCCCGAATCGCCAGCGCCGCCGCCCGGCGACTCGCCGGCGGATTTGCCCCAACCCTCGGGCGAGCGGCTGGAAGAGCCGGGGGCAATCCTCGGACGATTCGACGCCCTGGAGCGACAACTCGACGCCCTGGCGCGGCGGAAATCCGATGGCGATCAGCAGCTTGCCTCAAGGCTGGCCATGGTCGAATCGGCGCTCTCCGCGATCGGCCAGTTGCGCGCGCGGCTCGATCAGCAAACGCCGGCCGGGCAGGACCAGTTGCCAGCGGCCGCCGGCGAGGCCGCCCGCTCCGCCGCGCCGAGCCTGCTGGCGGCGGTGCTGCCGAGCCTGTTGGCCGCGCTGGGATGGACGGCGCCCCCTTCGCTGGCGGCGGTCCTCGCCCTGCGCGTCGGGCTTGCGATCATCCGCCGAAGAGCCGAGCGCCGGAAAGGAGAAAAAGCCGCACCCCGCGGTTCCCGTCGGCTGCCCGGCTTGTGCAACGACCAATATGCCAGGCAGCTCAACTCGGTGTACGCCCTGTCGGGCCGCAGCACGACGGCCGACGCCACGCTCGGCCGGGAATACGACCGCGAACTGTGCCAGATGGAGGCCGGCGCCGACGACGCCGTCGCGCGCTGGGCCCAAAACGTCCGCCGCCGCGTTAGCGACCGCTTCCTGCGGATTCACGACCCGGAGCCATTGCCGGCAGAGCCGAAGAAGAGTTCAGGGTTCGGGTAGAGGGTTCAGGGTTCAGTATTTTTGTGTTGGCCTGGAATGAGTGGGCAACTTTGTGACTCAGATGGATTTGCCTGGTTCGCTGAAAACTGAACCCCGAACCCTCTACCTGGTTCCCAAGCCAGAGCTTGGGAACGAGGTGCACTGCAAAGACTGAACCCTGGACTCCGAACCCTCAACCCTCCACCCGAACCCTCAACCCGGTTCCCAAGCCGGAGCTTGGGAACGAGGTGTACTACAAAAACTGAACCCTGAACCCCGAACCCCGAACCCTGAACCCTTCTTTGGAGCCCCCCATGTCCGTCGCCGGTAAAGACACGTTCGAAGATTCGATCACGCGATTCCGCAACCGTTCGATCCACACTTACGTGGGTCATTGCCTGCTGTTCCGCGGGCAGATTCTCCAGGATGGAGAGTTCGGCGTGCAGAGCGGCTGGGACACCGCCACCAACGATTTCATCGTCGAGCACCTGGTGCGGCTGGATTTTCTCCGCCGCAAGATCACCCACAACCCGCAGCAACTCGACATCAAGACGTTGCAGGAACGGGCGCGGGACCTGAACCTGAGCCTGCTCGACGACGTGAACGACAAGAGCCCCGCCGGCGAGGAGGTCGCGCGGCCGGCCGGCCGCGAGTTCGACTTGCCTTACCGGCTCGACGGGTCGGACCCCAACGTGCCGCTGCTGTGCGATGTCGATCTGCGGAATGTCGATGCGCGGATGTTCGTCACGGCGCTCGACCAGCACATCGTCGAGGCCACGCGGTTGGATAGCCGCTACGCGACCTACCGGATCACGCCCCGCGAGTCGCTGATGCTCTATGCGTCGCTTTGCGAGATGTTCGACATGGCCGTCTCGTTCGGCGGCGACTCGAACCGCGTGCCGATTCCACACGGCGTCCGCCCCAGCGAGGAACCGCGCGGCCCGGCCGCCAGCCCGAACCGGGAAGAGAAATGATGAATGTCGAATGGCGAATGACGAAAGAATGACGAATGTCGAAGTCTGAAGCCTCAGACTTCCGCGTGTTCGCGCTTTGGGCTTCGACAGCCTTTCAACACTTCGCCTTCGACATTCGACATTCGTTCGACATTCGTTATTCGACATTCGACATTCCGAAGAGTCCCGTGTCCACCGCTGAATGGCAAATCATCGTCTCGGTCGTGCTTGCCGCGCTGCTGGCGTTTGGCCCGTGGATGCTCATGGTGCATGGCAAGCTGGCCGTGCTCGTCGCCAAGCTGGCCGAGCTTTGCGAGAAGATCGAGAAGGCCGCCGAGGCCCAGCAGCGTCTCTGGGAGCAGACGGCCCAGCACGCGGCTCGGCTCGATCGCCACGAAATCCAACTCGATTACCTCGACCAGCGATTGCGCGAGATGGAATAGGGCCGAATGTTGAAGTTCCAAGGTTCAATTTTCAATGGCCAAGGAGCAACTTGCGGGACTGCACCCGGTGACCTTGTCACTGGCCACTGGTCATTAACCCTTGGTCATTGAACCTTGGAACTTGAACCTTGGAACTTGGTCATTGAACCTTGAACAATTTTTTCTTCCCTGACCCTGGAATTGTCCGTTATGCAAATCCGCGACCGCATTAAGGCTTTCCGCCGCGTTCCGGCCGCCAGCCTGCGGCCCAACCCGAGAAACTGGCGTACTCATCCCCGGTCGCAGCAAGACGCGATGCGCGGCATGTTGGCCGAGATCGGCTATGCCGGCGCGCTGGTTGCCCGCGAGCTTGACGATGGATCGCTGGAGTTGATCGACGGGCATCTCCGCGCGGAATTGACGCCCGATGCCGAGGTGCCCGTCCTGGTGGTCGATCTTGGCGAGGAGGAAGCGGCGAAGCTGCTTGCCCTCTACGACCCCCTTGGAGCCATGGCCGAGGCCAACGAGGCGATGCTCGACGAGTTGGTTTCGTCGGTCACGACGGAGAACGAAGCCCTGCGGAAGGAGCTCGACCGCCTTGGTACACGGACCGGCCAGCAGGAGGACGACTCGCCGCCGAGCCCGATCGATGTCCCCGAGCTTTACCAAATCGTGGTGGAGTGCGCCGACGAGGACGACCAGCGCAGCCTCTATGAGCAACTCACGGCTGACGGCCGTAAGTGCCGGCTGATGAACTTGTAGAGGAGCGGTCAGCAGTCAGCAGTCAGCAGTCAGACAAAAACTGAACCCTGAACCCTTCTACGGTTCCCAAGCTGGAGCTTGGG
>JAMOAF010000244.1 GCA_023621895.1 Planctomycetota bacterium | reverse complement strand
AAAGTCCAAAGTCAGACTGGCACGATCGACTCGTCTTCGAGAAGCCCTTTTGGGCAGTTCCCTGGCGGATTGGCTTTCGCCCGGCGTTTTTGTCCTGGCGGCGTTGATGTACGTTTGCGCGCCGGCCGGGGGCGCCGAACCGGCCCAGGGCGATTCCAGGCAGGTCGACCTGGGCGGCGGTGTGACGCTGGAACTCGTGTACCTTCCACCCGGCGAGTTCACGATGGGCAGCACGCCGGAAGAGAAGGCTTGGGCCGTCGGCATGGAAGGAGGATGGCGTCCGGGGACGGGCCGTGAAGAACCCGAAGGCGACCCGCGGCCCGCGCGGATCAAGGCTGGTTTCTGGATGGGGCGGACGGAGGTCAGCGTCGGGCAATTCCGGCGATTCGTCGAGGAGAGCGGTTATGTCACCGACGCCGAAAAGCCGGGCGGTTGGACGCAGTGCTTTGATCCGGAGTGGGACGGATATCACTTCACAACGGGGGTGGTGAATCCATGGAAACGAATGCCGGGAAAGAGCTGGCGCGACCCGAACTGGGCGTTCCCGAACCTGGACGGCTACCCGGTAGTGTGCGTGAGCTGGAATGACGACCGCGCGTTCTGCAAGTGGTTGACGGACCGGGAGCGCAAGGCGGGCCGGCTGCCGGAGGGTCTGGAATACCGCCTGCCCACGGAAGCGGAGTGGGAGTACGCCTGCCGTGGCGGCCGCCCGCGCGGGTTCTTCTGGTGGGGCGATGAGCTCGAGGAGGGCGAGGGCAGACTGAACATTTCGGCGTGCGATTTTCTGCCGGGCCGGAAGAAGACCTGGCCGCTGGGCAAGGCGCCGTGGAGCGACGGGTATGCGTTCGTCTCTCCGGTGGACCATTACGGCGAAAGGGGCCGCAATGGTTTCGGCCTGGCCGACATGTGCGGCAACGTGTGGGAGTTCGTGTTGGACCACTTCGACCCGAAAGGCGCGCATGAAGAAGCGCATTTTGCCGAGAAGGACGTGCGGCCGGTCTGCCGGGGCGGCAATTACTTCGATGTGCCGGGCAACGCACGCTGCGCCGTTCGCCTCGGGATTCAAAGCATGACGTACTCCGACTCCCGCGATGGTTTTCGCATCTGCCTGGGGCGCCCCGTGCCCGGCGAACCATCGAAATGAGAAACGGGAAAAACTCCCGCAAATCAGCGAAACGCGACGTACAAGGCGATCATCGTCGCCGCCAGCAGGGCGGCCAGCAGCCGGTAATTCCCCAAGCCCGGCCAGGCGGCGCCCCGTAGCGGCTCGAGCGGGCTGGACCAGACGAGGCGCAGGCTCTGCTCGGTGTGCGCGTGGGGCCAGGCGAATGTAAAAACGGCGTAAAGCACGGAGCAGATACAGAACAGGTAGAACGCCGACATCATGAACAGCACCTTCCACGGCCCGCCCAGCCCGGCGGCGAGCATCCAGCGGCTCGCCGCCGCCAGGCCCGCCTCGGCGAGCACCACGGAAAGGTCGATCTTGAAGAAATCGAGCAGGAACACGCAGAGCCCCAGTGCTGAGCCGATATAGAGCGTCAGCCGGGCCGCTCGGGCGGACCCGCGCCGCCACAGGACCCCCCAGACAAACACCGTCGTGATCGGCGGGGCAATGTAGGAGATCATTGCGTTGATGCCCTGGAAGATGCTCTCGAATCGCTCCAACAGCGGCGACCAGAGAATCGCCGTGACCATTGCCGCGAACGTGACGATTCGGCCGATGACGACCAGCTTGTGGTCTTCGATCTCCGGCTTCCAACGCTTGAACAGGTCGTAGCTGAAGAGCGTCGCCACCGAGTTGAGCGCCCCGGAAACCGTCGACATCAGGGCCGCAAGCAGCGCGGCGGCCACAATCCCCTTGAGCCCCGCCGGGAGCAGATGCCCGATCATGAAGGCATACGTGTCGGCCGAGTCGCGGAGCGTGTCGGGCAGGACGCCCTTGTTGATCAGGCCCAGGCAGATCAGGCCGGGAAGGACAAAAATGAACACCGGCAGCACCTTGATGAAGCCGGCGAACAGCGGGCCTACCCGGGCGTGGTTCTCGTCCTTCGCGCCGAGCACCCGCTGGACGATCGTCTGGTCGGCGCACCAGTACCAGATGCCGATCACGGGATAGCCCAAGAGGACTGAATACCAGGGGAGGTTTGAGGAATCGCCCGCCGGCCGCAGCACGCTCAGCTTGACCGGGTCGACGGCCTCGGCCAGCCCCGACCAGCCGCCCACCTTGGCGTAGGCGACCGCCGTGATGCAGATCGCCCCCAAGAGCAGAACGACCGTCTGGATCGACTCGGTGACGACGACGGCCGTCAAGCCGCCGATGATCGTGTAAAGGCCGGTCAACACGGCCGTCAGCACGATGCTGGGGAACAGGGGAATGCCGAACATCCCCTTGAGCACGACGGCGCCGGTGTAGAGTGAAAACCCGATGTGAAGAAAGATGGCGGAAAAGATCGAGAGGATCGCCAGCCAGTCGCGGCACGCCCGGCTGTAGCGCTGTTCGAGAAAATCGGGGAGCGTGGCTACTTTCGAGCGGATGTAGAAGGGGGCGAAGAAGAGCGAGAGGACGATCAGCGTGAACGGGGCCATCCATTCGAAGTTGCCGTAGGCCAATCCGTTGACATAGCCTTCCTGGGCCAGCGATACGAGGTGGATCGTCGAGATGTTGGTGGAGAACAACGCCAGGCCGATGATCGGCCAGGTGAGGCTTCCGCCGGCGAGGAAGTAGTCCTTGCCCGAACCGCGCCCCTGGCGGCGGCGCAGGCCGACCCAGCAGCCCAGCCCGACGATTCCCACGAGATAGACGACGATGACGGCGATATCGAGCGATTCAATGTTGACGTTCAAGCGACGGCCTTTTCAAACGGGAAACGATCCAGAGCCCAGTCACGAACGCTTCATGGCGGCGGCGGAACAGGGGCGAGATCGCGCCCGGCCGCGGCTTGGCGCCGCTCGCGCCTTGGTGTTCATGCCCGGCCATGAGGCGCTTCACAAAGACCGTTCCATCCTAACGTGAATCGCAAGGACCGCAAAAGCCTGCCGCCCATGAATCGCGGAAAAAGGTCCTCCACGCCGCGAGCCGCCTATTACCCGCCCGCTGTGCCTGCCCCGCAGCGGGCCGCCGGTATAGAATGACAAGGTTCTCCGCTGATTCGCCGCGCCAATTGTCCATTGGATCGAGATGCCAAAACCACGTTCGACAACCCGGGTAACACCTGCCGCCTCGCTCCCCCTGCCGATCAGCCCCGAGGAGGTGGCCCGGCGCGGCTGGGATGGGGTCGACGTGGTCTTCGTTACGGGCGACGCCTACGTGGATCACCCCAGCTTCGCGATGGCGCTGCTCGGCCGCGTATTGGAGGATGCCGGGTACCGCGTGGCGATTCTCAGCCAGCCCGACTGGCGCTCGTGCGAGCCCTGGCGGCAGTTTGGCCGGCCGCGGCTGTGTTTCGCGGTCAGCGCGGGCAACATGGACTCGATGATCAACCACTACACGGCCAACCGCAAAGTCCGCAACGACGACGCCTACAGCCCGGGCGGCGAGCCGGGGCGGCGCCCCGATCGGGCCACGCTGGCGTATTGCCAACGCGCGCGGGAGGCCTTTCCGGGCGTGCCGGTGCTTGCCGGCGGCATCGAGGCGAGCCTCCGCCGCCTGGCCCACTACGACTATTGGAGCGACAAGGTGCGGCGTTCGATCGTGCTCGACTCGAAGGCCGATCTCGTTGTCTTCGGCATGGGCGAGCGGGGGCTGCTGGAGATTCTCCGCCGCCTCGCCGCCGGCGAAAGCATCCAGCAGATTCGCGAGGTGCGCGGCACGGCCTACGCGCTCGGCGCCAGCCAGCCGCCGCCCGAGGAAAACACGATCCGGCTGCCGAGCTATGAGCAAGTCGCGGCAGACAAGCGCGCGTTTGCCGAAATGACGCGGATCGCCCACATGGAGACCAACCCCTACAACGCCCGGCGG
Organism: Planctomycetota bacterium; assembly: GCA_023621895.1. GTDB lineage: Bacteria > Planctomycetota > Planctomycetia > Pirellulales > Thermoguttaceae > JAAYCB01. The sequence goes on along the minus strand of JAMOAF010000244.1, from coordinate 1,327 downwards.
CTCGTCCAGTATCACGGCGCCGAGGCGGTAATCGTCAATCCGCCGCAGTTTCCCCTGGAAGAGGCGGAGATCGACCGCGTGTACGGCCTGCCCTACACGCGCCGGCCCCATCCGGCCTATGGCGAGCGGCCGATCCCGGCCCTGGAGGTCGTTCGCCATTCGATCCAGATCATCCGCGGCTGTTTTGGCGGCTGCGCGTTCTGCTCGATCACCGCCCACGAGGGGCGAATCATCCAGAGCCGCAGCGAGCGGTCGATCCTCGCCGAAATCCGCCGGCTTTCGGAGGACCCCGCCTTTACCGGCATTGTCAGCGACCTGGGCGGGCCGACGGCGAACATGTACCGGATGAATTGCAGCCGGCCGGAAGTCCGCGCCAGGTGCCGCCGGTTGAGTTGCCTCCACCCCAAGATATGCAGGCTGCTCGACGCGAGCCACGGGCCGCTGATCCGCCTGCTGAAAGCGGCGCGAAGCGAGGCGAACGTCAAGCGGGTGCTGGTCGCCTCCGGCATCCGAACCGACCTGGCCCAGCGGAGCACCGCCTACCTGGAGCAGATCGCCCGGCACCACGTCGGCGGCTATCTGAAAGTGGCGCCGGAACACGCCGATCCGGGCGTCCTGAGTCTGATGAAAAAGCCCCCAATCGAGAGCTTCGAGGCTTTCGCCGGGCGATTTCGCAGCGCCTCGCGGAAGGCCGGCAAGCAGCAGTACCTGGTGCCCTATTTCATCGCCGGCCATCCGGGCAGCGACCTGGGCGCGATGATCGAGCTGGCCTGCTACTTGAAACGCACCGGCCAGTGCCCCGAGCAGGTCCAGGACTTCATTCCCGGCCCGTTCGACCTGGCCACCTGCATGTACTACACGGGCATTGACCCGACGACCGGCCGCTCGGTCTACGTTGCCCGCGGCATGCGCGAGCGGCGTTTGCAGCGGGCGCTGCTGCAATTCTTCAAGCCGGAAAACGACGCCCTCGTCAGGGAGGCACTGCACAAGGCCGGCCGCACGGACCTGATCGGCCCAGGCCGCGAGTGCCTGGTTCCCACCCACCCGCCGCGGAAATCCGGCCGGCGACTGCCGGAAAGAGGGCGCGCCAAGCGCAAGGCCCCGGTCGGCCACGGCTACCGCCCGCACCGGAAGACGGCCCGGCGGCGGAAATGACCTCGGTCGCAAGCCGCCGGACGAAGCGCAAAGGTTCACACCCTGCGTCAGGATCGGGTTCTCGTCCGCCGGGCATCGGAGAACTGATCGCGAAAACGCGAAAAAGACAAGTAGCCGATGTGAGCGCGTTTGGTCGATCGCGACTCTTGGTCCCCTCCGGTTTCGCGCTTTC
>JAMOAF010000229.1 GCA_023621895.1 Planctomycetota bacterium | reverse complement strand
CATCCGGCGGACGGCGTCGCTGGACGAAGCCTGCTGCGGCGATCGACCGCCTGGCCGCTGGGGCAAGGTTCAAGGTTCCATTCCCAATGACCAAATTCGCCGGTGCTATGCCTCGTCCACGAACGGCCGGATTCGCGCGGCCAACTCCTCGAGCGAAATGCCGGCGATCAAGAAGCGTTTCTGGCCGGACGTGTCGCCCGATTGGAGCAGAATCTGCGATTTGCGCAGCGCCAGCTGCCGGGCCAAGAGAGCCACGAGCGCCTTGTTGGCCTTGCCTTTCTCCGGCGCCTGGGTGACGCTGACCTTGAGCAAGCCGTTCTGCTCGCCCCGGATTTCGTTGCGGCGCGCGCCGGGGTGCGCCCGGACGGGCAGGATCACGCCCCCCTCGACTGCTTCCAACTCGATCATTCCAGCACACCCTCGAACAGCGCGCTGCCGACGCGAACGATCGTCGCCCCTTCTTCAATCGCGATCTCGTAGTCGCCGCTCATGCCCATCGAGAGCTCATCGAGGGCGGCGCCGCCGGGACAGCAGAGCCGCAACCTGTCGCGCGTTTGGCGGAGCTCGGCAAATTCCTTGCGCGTCTCCTCCGGCCCGCTGTCCAAGCCGGCCATGCACATCAGCCCGCAAACCTCGACGTTGCGATACTCGGCCAGCCTGGGCAGACTCTCTTCGAGCTGCGCGGCGGCCAGCCCGTGCTTGGCCTGGTCGCCCGACGTGTTGACCTCCAGCAGCAGCCTGGCGCGAAGCTGCAACTCCTCGGCGATCCGATCAATCGTTTCCACCAGCCGGAGCGAGTCGGCCGAGTGGACCATCTCGACCAGCGGCAGCGTGCGGCGGACTTTGTTTCGCTGGAGTGGGCCGATCATGTGCCAGGCGATGTCGCGGCCGGCGAGGGCCTCGGCCTTGGGCCAGAGCTGTTGCGGCCGGCTCTCCCCCAGGGTGCGGCAACCGCAGGCCAGAAGCGGCTCGATCAGCTCGATTCCGACGTACTTGGTGACCGCGACGAGGCGGACGTCGCCGGGCCGGCGCCCGCTCCGCATGGCCGCTTCGGCGATCCGTCCTTCGACTTCGGCAAGATTCTCGCCGATCCGTTTTTCAAGTTGAGAAGACATCTTCAGTGATCATTCGGTTGCGACGCGGACCATGGTTTGCGGAGCGTTGCCGAGCACGATCCCGTCGTGGAACCGGCTCACGAGGCGATTGAGTTCCTCGTCGGACTGGATCACGCCGATCAGCAGGTCCTCGAGCACCTCGGGGTCCAGGCGGCTGCGCAGAAACAGGTTCACCCGCTCGACCGCCCGGGCCAACTGGACCGCCGTCAGCGCGTCGTCGGGCGGCTTCTTGATCATGTCGCGAACGGCCTGCTTCTGCGACCTGGCCGCGCGGAGGCACTCGACGCCTTCGCCCGGCGGCGCGGCCACTTCGCAACAGACGACGACCGTCCCTTCGTCGCGGACGCAATCCATGGCCGCGGTCAATGCCCGGGCCACGTTGGCCCAAGTCTGCTGTTCCGGTCCGCCTTCGATGCCGGCGACAACCACTCCGGCCCGCCGGGGCACATCCCAGCGCCACGTCCGGTCATAGATTTCGCGGACTCGGCGGCGGACTTGATCCGGCGAGCCGGCGACCACCTGGTGAAACGTCCCGCCGGCGCCGGGAATGACCTGAACGGTAAACGCAATCCCCAATAGCCAGCCGATCTCCGCAACGGCGTCGGCGAACCCTTTCCGGGGCCGGCCGCGGACGCCAAGCGCGCTCGGAGACCGGAACCGGGCTTGGGCCTGGTAGTCTGCAAAGGTTGGGTAGATGGCGCTATGCAAGCCAAAATAGCCCGGCGCCGCGCGGCCGTGGGCGCAACCGATCGGCAGGACCATGTCGGCGTCGGTCAGGGCGCGATTCAACCAGATTGGCTCACCGGAGTGCGAGGCCGCCAGGTAGGCGAGCGACGCCCGATCGCGCGGATTGTGGTCGATCAGGCGGATTCTCCGCAGCAGGTCGGCCGGAATCGCGGCGGTCGGATTCTGGGGTGCGCCGCCTGCTTCGGGAAGGCAGCGCAATACGGTGATCCCGTCGGGATCGACCGAGGAGTCGACCAGGTAGCGGACGACGGCCGCGGCGACCTCGGCCACTTCCGGCACGCCCGCTTCGAGTGCAATCGTGATCTGGTCGCTGGGGGTAATGCAGCGGCTGAGCGCGGGCAGCCCGACCGGCCTGGCCAGAACGTCGTGAACCGCTTCGGCCAGCGGCGCCGGCCGAGCCGATCGCGGGCCGTCGCACTCCGCCAGGAGCGTGCACGCACCGAACTCGATTTGCACCGAAGAATTGGCTCCGTAGCGGAGTGTGGCCATGCAAACCTCAAAACCTGTCAAGACGGGCAATCCAGGCAATGCAAGCGGTTGCCTTGGATCATCTTAGCCCTTGGTTTCCGATTCGGTCAAGCAGCCGTGGTTTACGAGAGGAGCAGCGGCGCAAATAATCAATATTTGGTCAGCACAACCTTTTGGCTCTTGGAACTGAAGTATGAAGACTCGAACCCTCGCCCGCCGGACCGCAACGCTGCCGCTGCTCGTTTCCGGGTTTCTGATTCTTTCGCTCGGGATGTGCGGATGCGGCCGCTCTTCCGATGCGCCTCCGACGAGTTCAAACGCCGGTGCGGGGGAGGGTTCCGGGGGATCGGGTCCCGAAAGCCTGCCGCCGTCCGCGGCCGGCGTCGCCGTGCCGCAGGCGACCGCCGAGGAAATGCTGCGGAAGATGGTTCAAGCCTACAAGAGCGCGCAGAGCTATCGGGACTCCGGCACTCTGCAATTGACCGGAGTGCAAAAAGGCCAGGAGCAGAAAAGGGCCTTCCCCTGCGAAGTCGCTTTCGAGCGGCCGAACAAGATTCGCCTCCTGGTCGACAATGGGAACCTCTTCTGCGACGGCAGCCAGCGATTCGGCTTCGTCCGCGATCTGCCGGGCCAGGTCCTCCGCCTGCCCGCCCCGGAGCAGCTCTCGATCGAAACGATCTATGCCGACTTTCTGCTGTCGACCGCGATGATCCAGTCCCCCGCCCAGTCGTTCAGTTGGGTCCCCGCTCAACTGGTCCTCCTCCTGGCCGGCGATCCGCTCAAGACGCTTCTGGCCGGCGCGCAGCAGGCGAGGATGCTCGAACCAGCGGCGATCGACGAGCGGGCGTGCCAGCGTGTCGAGATACGCACACAGATCGGCCCGGCGGTCTTCTGGATCGACGCGGCCGATTCCACGCTGCGAAGATTCGAGCTGCCCACCGCGCCGCTGGAGCACGAAGCCGCCGCCGAGGGGATCGAGAAAATCTCGATGGTCCTCGAACTCAAAGGTGCGCAGCTCAACTCCCCGATCGCGCCCCAAGCCTTTCTCTTCCAAGTGCCCGAGGGCGTGCCGGTCGTCGAGTCCTTGGTGTTGCCGATTATGCAGGTTCTCGGCCAGCCCTGTCCCGATTTCCAGTTCGCCGACCTGGAAGGCAAGTCCGTCGGCATCGCCTCGCTCAAGGACAAGGTGGTCGTGATCCAGCTTTGGGCCACGACGAGCCTCCCCTGCCGGCCAGTGTTGCAGGCCGTCAGCAAGGCGTATGAGACGATAAAGCAACATGACGACGTGGCCGTGATGGCGGTCAGCCTTGACCCGGCCAACGTGCAGGCGTCGGCCCTCCAGTCGGTGCTCAAGGACTGGCAGACCGATCTGCCGATATATCGCGATCCTGCCCAGAGCATCGCGGCTCACTACGGCGATCCCGCCTTGCCGCTGACGATCGTGGTCGGCAAGGGGGGCAAGGTCCAGACTTTTCAGCCCGGCGCCCTGGCACAGATGGATCAGCTCCTCATCCGCACGGTCGACAAGCTGCGAGCGGGCGAGGACGTGTTTTCCATCGCCTTCGAGCAATTCGAAGCCAGCAAACGCCAGTTCGAGCTGATGCGGCAGAAGTGCGTGGCCGACGATCTGTACCGCCTGCCGCTCGTTGCGCCCCAGGAAATACCCCGCGCCCAAATTCTCCCGCGGAGCGAACCGAAGAATCTCAAGATGACCAGGCTCTGGGCGTGCGAGCAATTGGAGCAGCCGGGCAATATCACCGTCGTGCCCCGCGCCGAGGGCAGCCCGCGAATCCTCGTGCTCGATAAGTCCGCGGCCGTCGCCGAACTCGGGCCCGACGGGCGGGTGGCCGCGACTTTTCCCCTCAAGCTGGAAGGCTCGCAACCGGTGACCGTCCTCGACACGGCCGTCGCCGGCGACGGCCGCCGCTATTTCCTCGGCTCCGCCCGGGGAGTGCAGCGGGTGTACCTGTTGGACGAGAAATTCCAGACGGTTCTCGCTTATCCCGATTCCTCGCATCCGGGAATCGGCGGGGGACAGCTCGCCGATCTCGACGGTGACGGGACCTTGGAGATGGTGCTCGGGTATTTCGACGTCGTCGGCGTCCAGGCGGTCGACCTGAAGGGCAAGCGAATCTGGGCCGAACGATCCATGGTGAACGCGATTCACGTGGCAGCCCTTCCACGCGACGCCGAGGGGCGGCGGAGCGTCCTGGCCATGAACCTCGAGCCCGATCGGGGGACGCTGGTGGAACTCGACTGGCAAGGCAAGCGCCTGGCCGAGATCTCGCTGCCAGACTGCTCCATCGGCTGGTTCGCCGCCGACGACCTCGATACCAACGGAGAGCCCGACATCTGCGTTCTTGCCCAACTGGCATCCAAGGAAATGGTTGCAGCGGGCATCTCGAAGGCCGGCCGGGAACTCTGGCGGCATCCCATCTCCCAGGGCGTCCACCACCAGCAGATCGAGCCGGTGGTGGCGGGCAACCTGTTTCTCGAAGGACCGCGACAATGGCTGATCGCCACGGCCGACGGGACGATCCGCGTCGTCGGCGCGGACGGGCGGTTGATCGAGAGCTTCGCCTACGGCGCCGAGTTGACGGGAATGGCGGCGGCCACGTGGGACGGGAAGCCGGTCCTCCTGGTCAGCACGCCCGGCAAGGTGGAAGCATGGCACGTGGAAGGCCCACAAAAGGCCGCGCCGCCCGCGCCTTGAGCGGCCGAGTGCCCTCTTGATTCGGCGGCCGGGCCGGAACAGACTGGAGGGGTTGAATGGGTTGATCGCGCCAAGACGATCGCCCCGTCACTCGTCCCCGAGCGCCGTCTGAGGCCGTTTCACCACATGCCCCAAAGCGCTACCCGGAAACGCCCCGTGTCGTTGCGCCGAGCGATCGCGTTTCGGTTGGCAGCGATCGCGATTGCCTTGGCTCCCTTTTGCCTGCTGGAAGCCGGGCTCTGGCTG
>JAMOAF010000486.1 GCA_023621895.1 Planctomycetota bacterium | reverse complement strand
TTCGGAGTACGTTGAAAAGATGATGGCGGTCTTGATGCCGCCCGAAAAACGCCGGCAATACGACGAGCGGGGGAGCGTCGATTTTGCAGCCCGTTCGGAGGGGGGAGACCGTTTTCGGATCAATGCATTTCGCTCGGAAGGCGAGATGCACGCTGCGCTGCGGCGCGTGCAGAGCCGCATCCCGAATTTTGAGGACCTGCATTTGCCGCCGGTCTATGAAAAGACGATCATGCAGAGCCTCGAGGGCCTGATCCTGATTAGCGGGGTGACCGGCAGCGGCAAGAGCTCGACCTTGGCCGCCATGCTCCGGTTCATCAACGCGCATCGGACCCTGCACGTGATCACGATCGAAGACCCGATCGAATACGCCCTCCAGCCGGACAAGTGCATCATCTCGCAGCGAGAAATCGGCATCGACGTCGCCAATTTCCCGGACGCGCTCCGATTCGTCGTCCGCCAGGACCCGGACTGCATCATGATCGGCGAATTGCGGGACAGGGAGACGATGCTGGCGGCGCTCCAGGCGGCGGAGACCGGGCACCTGGTGCTCGGATCGATTCACTGCAACAACGCCGAACAGACGTTTTCGCGAATCCTCGAGTTCTTCGAACGGCAGGATCACGCCTTCATTCGCTCGTCGCTCGCCAACAGCCTCAAGGCGATCATGGTGCAGCGGCTGCTGCCCGGCGTGACCAAGGGCTCGCGATATCCCGCGACCGAAGTCCTCTTGAACAACTCGATTGTCAAGGACAAGATCGTTCGCGAGGAGGACGAGGACATCCCGGCGATTCTGCACGCCTGCCGGGAGGAGGGTATGCGGGACTTCATCGAGTCGCTCCACGAATTGGTGGAGAAGGGGTGGATCACCCGCGAAGTCGCCTTGGACTACGCGCCCAACCGCGACGCCCTCCAGTCGCGGATGAAAGGCATCGACACGGCCGCCGAAGGCTTGATCAGCCGGGTCCGCAGGTGATCGGCGATCCGGCCGCCGGAGGGCGGCCCATCCGCGGCTCGGCAAGGCCGAGGGGTCGATGCCCGGGCGCGCTCACTTGCCGGTCAGCGTGAAGTCAAGCTGCTTGACGCCGCCGGAGGGAATCTCCGCGGTCAATTCCGTCGCTGAATTGTAGCGCGCGGGGATGTACATTTCCCCCACCGGCGCCTTTTCGCCGGGGTTCGACTCGTCGAACTTTCCCGGGATGATCCGCGACGCGGTGATCTCGACGGCCATCTTGCCGGGCGTTGTCTCCACCGCGTAGCGGCCTTGTTCGATCTTGCCGCTGAACGCGCGCTGGTCGCCTTCAACGAGGCGGAACTGAATCCGGCCTTCCGGCAGCGGCTCGCCGTCGAACGTGACCGTTCCGGAAACCGGGTTGAGCTTGAGCCCCGATGGGCCGCAGCCAATCAAGAAAACCGCGGTCACGCCCGCGATCAGTGCAGAAAAAAAACTCGTCCTGTCGATCCGCATATCAGTAGACCTCCACGTTGATGCTCTCGGAATGCGCAACGGCGGCGGCGATCCGCATCCTCCGCCGCGACCCCGGCAGCTTGCCTGCTGCGGCGCCGCGCGCCGCCGTGCCGGCGGCTCCTGTTCTTGTCTTACCACTCGCCGAGCGTTTGGCCGTCCATGCGGCAGCCGGCGCGCTGAAACGTAATCCGGTCGACGGTCTCGGTCACAAATCGCACCGACCCATCGACCAGGGCCGCGTTGGCGCCACCCGGGTGGTAGCTGCGCGCGAAGTTCCAGCGGCCCGAAAGCCCGCCGGCGCTGCCATTCTCGCAGGGCGCTTTGGGCCAGGTCGTGCTTTTGCACGAATAGACCCGGTCGGGCACGGTCGTATTCGGCGGCTCGGCCGAAGTGAACGCGAAACTGCCGTGCGGGGCCCCGCCCCAGTAGCCGCCCAGCTCACCCCAGCATCCGCCGGTGCTGCCACGGATGATGCCCTCGCTGACCAGCAGCGTATTCGACGTTCCGTCCAGGCAGTGGCGGATGCCGAAGTCGTCGTTCCGGCCGAACATCCCGCCGGGATCGGCCAGGATCATGTCCATATTGAAGGTCCTGCTGGGGTAGATGCCACCGCCGGCACACACCGCGTAGTTGCCTTGGAATCCATTGTCCGATCCGCCGCCGCCCCAGGCGGGCGAAGACGGGTCCGACGGGCACATCAGCCCGGCGACAACCGTGCCGGCAATCGACTTCGGAACGTAATGGATGTATTCGTTCGCTTCGGGCGGACTTGGATTGGGATTGTAGTATGACTCGTACTGGTCGTATAAAGCTCCCTGTTCAATGAACCGCAGGATCCGCTGGTACCAGCAGTCGCGCCGCTGCGTATGGCCGGACGTTTCCAATCGGTGCCCGTAGGGAAATGACTTGTGCGTGTCGTGATAGTTGTGCATCGCCAGCGCCAACTGTTTGAGATTGTTGATGCACTGCGAGCGCCGCGCCGCTTCCCGCGCGGCCTGCACCGCGGGCAGCAAGAGGGCGATCAGGATGCCGATAATGGCAATCACCACCAGCAGCTCCACGAGCGTGAAGCCCGGACGAAATCTCGAACGCATGGCTTGTTACTCCCTGACAAAAAAGACATGAAACACAACACGGTTGCGAAAAGTCGCCACCGAATGCCTCGCATAAAATGGACGAAACGCCCCGTCACGCAAGGCCGGCTCACCCTTGTGAGTCGGCCCTAAGGCCGGCCAAGACGGAAAGTAACACCCCCGTCCAGCCGGCCACCGGCTCCGTTACTTGCTCGTGACCTCCAGGTCGATCGTGCCGCCGCCGGGCGGAATGGTGGCCTTGAGCGTGGTTTGATACTCCTCGCTGTATTTCGCCGGCAACAGCTCCTTCGCGCCGGCGTCCATCGGCGAGGGGCCGCCGGGCACGCCGACGTAATCCGATCCGTCGGGCATGATCCATTTGGAACAGACGACCTTGAACTCGCCGACCGGCGCCCCTTTCTGCCCCGCCTGGTATTCCAGCGCGTAGCGGCCGCCCTCGTCGGTCAATCCGTACGAAGGCCCGCCCTGCGTGGCGCCGGCCGGGATAAACACCACGGAAGCATTTGCCAGCGGCGCGCCATCCATCGAAACCGTGCCATCGACCGGGACCAACTCGGGGATGTTGGGATTCGCGGCGGGAGTGCATCCGCCCGAGGCGAGCATCCCCAAGCACACCAGCGCGACCGCCATACCAGCAATCCGCATAAGAGTCTCCTTCATGAACCAATGAAACTGCCGGAAACCGCGGCTGGGGCTAAGGCATTGTGAATGCTTCTTTGTTGGCCATCGTCTGCAATGCAAGCAGCACGCCGCGGTCGGTTGTCTCCGAGATGAACCGGACCGACGCGTCGCCGATTGTCACGTTCACCCCGCCGGGATGCAGGCTCGCCGCCAGTCCCCAGTCGTAAACTCGGCCGCGAATGGGGCGCTTCTCGCTGACCCACGTATATGTCGCCGGGATTGGCCATGCGTTGAGGCCGGCCGAATGGCCGATGTCGATGCCGGTCATCACCCAGCCGCGGTAACCCCAGGCCGCGCAATGGCCGTTGGCCAGCCAGCGAACCGTCTCGCTCAGGGCGACCGTGTTCGACAGCCCGTCCAATACGCTGGCCGGTCTTGAGTTGCTGTTTTCGCCGAACATCGGCCGCCGCGCGAGCGGGTCCGTGAGCGTGGTTGAATTCCAGTCGTTAAGACGCGAGGCGTCGCTCTTCAGCGCGCTGAAGTCATAGTTCGTCTTCACGCCGCGATAGCTGCTGTTGCCGGCTGAGACGATGGCATACGCGCCGGACGTCGGGAGATAAATATCCCAAGTGTCCGAGGGGCAGTGGAACGCGCTGACAACCTGGGAGACGACGGCGGCATTTCCGCTCGCTACCGGATCGCCGGCAACCGGCCGCGCGCTCGGCGTACCGTTGCTCGGCGCCAAGGTGTCGCTCGTGCAGACCCTTGGATCGAAGCGATCATACAATGCGGTCTGTTCGATAAACGGCAGCAGGAGCACGAGGCCGTTGAGGTTGTGCACCAGTTTGTCGGCCGGCTCCGCACCGAGCGTGCTCGACGTCTGCCAGCCGTATTCCAGACCGCCGGGCGGAAACATCTTGTGCACATCGGCATAGTTGTGCAGCGCCAGTCCAAGCTGTTTCAGGTTGTTCGTGCATTGGGTCCGCCTGGCCGCCTCGCGGGCCGCCTGCACCGCCGGCAGCAACAAGGCGATCAGGATGCCGATGATGGCGATCACGACCAATAATTCGACGAGCGTGAACCCCCTCGACCTGGGCGTGCTCGCAAGACCAAGACTGCTTCTTCCGCGCTGAGTCATCACACCCTCCCGGCATAAGAGAGACCATTACTGTGAAAAGCCAAGTCGACCTGACGCCACTCGTACAGGCGGAGGATCGACCTGCAAACGAGACTAACCATCCACACAAACAGTGTCAATAGGGTAGGGTAATGAAACATGTACCTAGCTATTGTGGATAGCTGCGTACTGCCCACAAGTGCTAGCCGTGGCCGCGCCGATTCATCGCCGCTTTTTTGCTCACCAAGAACCTTTCATCGCCGCCAGACTCCACCGGGCCATCAATCGCCGCGCTGGTGCGCCTGGGCCCGAGTCGAATCGGCGCACCTGGAAACGCCGGCCAGAGCCGGAGTTCTTTAACCGAGCGCAACTGCGTCCTTGCGAGCACGGCGAGGCAAAAAGGAGGCGTCGGCGGCCAGGCGGTAGACCACGACCGTCTTTGGAGTGCGGCGATTCATCGCCGCTTTCCCGTCACCAAGGACCTTTCATCCCCGCCAGACTCCAGAGCGCCATCAGTCGCCGCACTCCAAAGGGAAAGCGGCGACGAAGGGCCGCTTTCCCCTCACCAAGAGCTTTTTGTTCTCGAGCGAGTCGAGAGGACTTTCAACCTCTCCGCGCGGCTCGAGGCCAAAGCGCGGAAATGGCGATTTGCGCTACTTCTCGGTCAGGTCGAAGTTGATCGTGCCGCCGCCCGCCGGGACGGCGGCTTTCAAAGTCGTTGCGTTCTCATCGCTGAATTTGGGGGACAGCTTCTCCTTGGCGCCGGCTTCCATCGGCGAGGGGCCGCCGGGCACGCCGACGTAATCCGATCCGTCGGGCATGACCCATTTGGAACAAACGACCTTGAATTCGCCCACCGCGGCGCCCGGCCTGCCGTCGTTCGACTTCAGCTTGTACTTGCCGCCGGCATCCGTGGCGCCGTAACTGGCGCCGCCCGCGGTCGATCCGATCGGGATGAACGTGACGTTCACACCCGCGGCGGGCGCCCCGTCGAGGGT
>JAMOAF010000847.1 GCA_023621895.1 Planctomycetota bacterium | reverse complement strand
ATGGTCCAGCAGATCATCACGAACTGTTCGCGCGAAGGGGCGCGCGTAGCCGTTTTGGATGGGGCAAAAACCGACCAGGTCGAGAGTGCCGTCAACAATTATCTGACAAACGCGTCGATTTCTGGTGGAATTGTGTCGGTCAGCCCCGACCCGCCCGATTCGGCCAGTTATGGCGATCCGGTGGCTGTTACGGTCTCCGTGCCTTTTGATCAAGTCAGTTGGCTCGGCAAGCCAATGAGTGTAGGTAGCAGCGGCTCAGTTCTCCCTTATGGCCGAGGAATGAACCTGAGCGCCACCACGGTAATGCGTCGAGAGACCGTCCAGTAAGGATTACTCGCCAGGGACGGCGGTCGTTTTGGCGCGGCCTTGGGCGACCTGCCCATTCCTGAGGCAACAAACGGAACTCCTCATGCAAACCAAGTCACTCGTCCTGCTTATTTTGGCGTTAGGGTGCGGCGTGATCGCCTCGATCGGCATCACCCAGGTAATGGCCAACCGTTCGTCGGCCTCCCCCACGCCGCAACTCGAAACCCAGCCCGTGTTTGTGGCCCTGAAGGAGATTCCCATGGGCACGCTGCTTGATGCCCAGGTGGTCAAACTCGAGCAGTGGCCAAAAGACAGGATTCCGGAAGGCGTCCTTTCCAAACTTGAAGACATCGAAGGGCGCCGGCCGCGTACCAAGCTGTTCGCCGGCGAACCGATTCTCGATGTCAAGCTGCTCAGCAAGGGCGAGAGCACCGGCGCCGCCGCCCCGATGATTCCCGTCGGCTATCGCGCCGTTCCCGTCCGGGTCGACGACGTCAGCGGCGGTGCGGCGATGATTCTGCCGGGCGACCGGGTCGACGTGCTGATTTACGTCAAACGGGGCAACGAAATTGCCAGTACGGTCACCAAGACGATCCTGCAAGACGTGAAGGTTTTCGCCGTCGACTCCCAATGGACGACGGAATCCGACGAGAGCGGGAAGGCGATCCGTGCGAAGACGATCTCGCTCTTGCTGACGCCGGAGCAAACCGAGCGCGTGATGATGGCCCACGAATTGGGAAAAATCCGCCTCGCCCTCCGCAGTCCCGAGGATCATGAAGAAGCCCAACTACCCGAGGGCGGCCACCGGATTGCCCAATTGCTGGGAGATTCCGACAAAGCCGATCACGAGCGCGACGCGACGCTGATAAAAGCGGGGGAGATCGTGGCTCAGTCAACGGCCGCGCTGGCCCAGCCGCCGGCGATGCCAACAGATACGCGGCCCAGCCACTTGGTCCGCGTGATCAGTGGTTCGGCCGTGAACGAAGTCGAACTCCGGGGACCGGCTGAGAATACCGCCGGAGGGGAGGGCTCATCGGTGATCTCCTCCTTCTGGCGGATCATTTCCAGTCCCCCGCGTTCCGATTCACCAAGTCAGGAAAAAACCGCCGATCCACCGAAGCCTCAGGCCGATAACAAGATCGATGCGGCGCCTGTACCGAAAATGATCCCGGCCGACAACGCGTAGCCGGCTGCGGGAAAATGGCGCCGCGGATCGGGGCAAGCCGCGGCGCCGAGAAGACCGAGAGGACGTTCGGGAAGCGCCGAACCAGGCTTCCCGATCACGGATGACAGACAAGCTGGAACGGCCAGTCCAGCCAAGATCAAGGATGACCCAGGGATGTCTAGGCAAGCCCTCAGAGCGATTCTGTTTTCTTTCATTGCCGGATCGATGCTCGCGGTGCAGGCCGCGGCGCTGGCGGAAACCAACTCGTCATCGATCATCTACCGCATCAACTCCTCCAATGAGCGGCAGGAGATGATGGTCAATACAAGCCGGATCCTGACCCTCGAGCGGAAGATTCCGCAGGCCCAGGTCAACAATCCGGAGATTCTCACCCTGACGCCGCTCTCGCCGACGGAAATCCAACTCGCGGCCAAGAAGGCCGGGGTCACCCAGGTCAATCTGTGGGATGAGAACAACCAGATATTCACCGTCGACGTGGTCGTTTACGGCGACACCCGCGAACTACAGATGATCCTCGACGAGCAGTTCCCCAATGCCTCGCTCAAGGTCCGGGGAATCTCCAACGGGGTGCTGATCTCGGGATTCGTGGACCAGCCGCACGACGTGCAGGCGATTGTCCAGATCGCCGAGCAGTTCTATCCGCAGAAGGTCTCGACCAGGCTCCAGGTGGGCGGCGTGCAGCAGGTCCTCCTGCACGTGAAGGTCATGGAGGTTTCGCGGACGAAGCTGCGGGCGCTTGGATTCGACTGGACCTACCTGTCCGGACCGACCCAGATCGTCTCCGCCGCGGCGGGGATCATCAGCGCGGCGTCCGGTGACGGAGGCGGAACGCCTGTCGACAGCAGCGGCAATTTCCGCTTCAACGTCGTCAGCGGGTCGAGCACGTTCTGGGGGTTCCTTGACGCCATGCGGCAAGACAACATGGCCAAGTTGCTCGCCGAACCGACGCTCGTGACCGTCAGCGGCCGGCCGGCCTACTTCCAGTCGGGCGGCGAGGTCCCGGTCACCACCGGCGGAGGACTTGGAGTGCCCGCAAACACGGTCTATAAACCCTATGGCACCCAAATCAATTTCGTGCCGATCGTGCTGGGCAACGGTCGAATCCGCCTCGAAGTCCGCCCGCAGGTCAGCGAGGTCGATGCCAGCCGCGGCTTGGGCGATCAACCGGCGTTCCGCACCCGGCAGGTCGACACGGGCGTCGAAATGAAGGCCGGGCAGACGCTGGCCATCGCCGGCTTGATCCAGAACCGCGTCGAATCGGAGCGGCGGGGAATACCGTGGGTCAGCGAACTGCCCTATATCGGCGTGGCTTTCCGCAACACGCGGGAAGAAATGAACGAGGTGGAATTGATCGTGCTCGTGACGCCTGAGCTGGTCGAGGGAATGGACGCCGAGCAGGTGCCGCCATGCGGGCCGGGCATGGAAACCACCAGCCCCGACGATCCCGAACTGTACCTGAAAGGCTATCTCGAGGTGCCGTTCTGCTGCAACGGGCAGGGATGTGCCCAGTGTGCCGGAGCGGCGCCCATGCCCGGCATGATCGGTTCCCAGGGCGGCCAGACGATCCGGCCGGGTGAGATTCGCTCGCCGGCTCCCTCGCAGTCCGGCCCGGCCGAGCCGCTTACGGCGCCATCGGCCTCGACCTCGCGGCCGATTACGCGGACCGCAGCGCCTTTGCGGACGGCGCAGCCTTTGCCGCCGGCCTCCACCTCCGTACAGCCTCTTCCGGGCATGATTGGCCCGGTTGGCTATGACCAGGCCAGATAAATAAGCAATATTCAGTAGGATGCTGCGTGCGAGGGTTCCTCTAGACAAGCGCCGTGCTCGCCGCATGGCCCGAAAGGCGCTTGATCGGCTCCACTGAATAGACTGCCATGAGTAACGTTCTTCGACTGGCGATCGTCGACCCGAACGACGGGTCTCGCGAAGCTCTCAAGACGATGTTGATGGGCCTGGAGATGATCTGGCTGGAAGCCGAGGCCTCTCGATACGAGTTCTTCGCCGATGTTGTCGCCCAGACCAATCCCGACATCGGTGTCGTCGCGATCGACGCCAATCCGGACAAGGCGATCGAGCTGGTCGGCCGGCTGAGCCGAAATACGCCCGAATGCTCCGTGCTCGTCGTCAGCTCGTCCAGCGACGGCAACTTGATCCTCAAGGCGATGCGCGCCGGGGCCAAGGAGTTCCTCTCCCAACCGATCCGGCTGGAGGACTTGCTCGCCGCACTCGGGCGGATCGGCGAGAGGCACTTCGGCAAGGGCGACGCAAAACCGCGAGGTTGCCAGGTGATAGCCGTGGCGGGCGCCACCGGCGGAGTCGGCAGCACGTGCATTGCCGTTAATCTAGGCTGCGCGCTGGCCCGGGATGAGAAGCATTCGGTGGTCCTCGTCGACCTCGATCTGAGTCTCGGCGACGCCGACGTGTTCCTCGACACGATTCCCGACTATACCCTCGTCGACGTGGCGCAGAACGTCACCAGGCTCGACTTCTCACTGCTCAAACGTTCTCTGACCAAGCATTCCTCCGGGCTCTTCCTCCTCCCCCGGCCGATCCAGTTGGAAGACACGGCGCTGGTCAGCCGCGAGGACCTGCAACGGGTGCTCGGCCTGCTCAAGGCCACGTTCACCCACTTGGTGATCGACCTTTCCAAGAGCTATAGCCCAATCGACCAGGTGGCCCTGGAGGCGGCCAATCACATCCTCCTGGTCACCCAACTCGATCTGCCCTGCCTGCGGAACGTCGTCCGCCTGATGGCCTCGTTCAGCCAGACGAAGGACATGGCGGAAAAGGTCAAGATCATCGTCAATCGCGCTGGCCTGGACAACGGGCACATCTCGCTGAAAAAGGCCAAGGACACGATCGGCCGCGAGATCTTCTGGCAACTGCCCAACGATTTCCGGACCGTCATCGAGGCTCGCAACAACGGGATTCCGCTGATCGAGCAAGCCCCCAAAGCCTCGGTCACCCAGTCGCTGCTCGCGCTAGCCGAAGCCTTGACCGCACGCGGCAAGCCCGACCAGCGGGAGTCCGCCCGGAAGGCAGGCGGTCTCGGGCGATTCTTCGGGCTGTCGCGGGCGTGAACCGTCCAGAAAAGACGATCGCATCCGAGGGGCGGGTGCAACAACGCGATCCGTAACCTCTTGCCCAACTGTTGCCACGCGCGGCGGTAGCCGTCAACCTTGCGCTCCATCCGGTGGAAGCCGGATGGGGGCGTGAGTGGTGGCCAATCTGCGTTCCGGCCAGGCATGGGCCCCGAGTGTCCTGTTCCGGTCCGGACTTCTTTCGACACCGCAGCACCTCACCGCCACACGCGGCAAAAGACGGGCGGAGGTGCGCGCGTAACGTGTCGAACGCCAAGCCCCCAATGCGGCATCTCCCGTTGCCTGCGAGTCCCTCGCTGTTCAGCAGCAATTCCATCGACGCGCGCCGCGTTCTTGACTCCTGGGCGATAATCCTGGCTGGGCTGTGAGAGAGACTGCCCGAAAAGGCGTCGCATCGGGCCGGAAATGGGCGCAAATAGCGGTCCGACCCAAATTTTTTTTGGGCCATAAGCCCTTTTATGTACCTGCTTTACGACGCCTTTCGGACCGTGACGCCACGTTTCGGCCTTCCTGCCTATTGACAAGTGGTACAGATTTAGGACATAAGTTACTCTGTACTCGCAATCAGCTTGTCAGTTTCGACAGAGCGTGCCAGCCGCCCCACATTGCAAAAAGGCACGCGACACGCATATCCAACAACTTCTAAGGCGGCTCGGGCGCCTGCGTGTACTATAACAACTTTTTAGTCAGTCACTCCTACTCC
>JAMOAF010001043.1 GCA_023621895.1 Planctomycetota bacterium | reverse complement strand
AGCCGCTTTCGGCTTGCCCCGCGGCGCGCCTGCGCTGCGGCACAACCCGTACGTAACGAAGCGCGGGGCAAGGCGCACGCGGCTATCTGAATAACAGCCGCTTTTTCCACGAATCACGCAAGCTCATTTAGGTTACGCGCCGCCCTCGGCCGAACGCAAGTCCCTGCTCTCTCCCCGCAATGGCAGAACGGCTTGCGTCCCGCCTTCATGCCGGGCGAATGGTAGCGGCCCGCTGTCCGCCGCCGCCTCTTGCCGAAGAGAGCGCGTCGTGCCCCAACAAGGGAGCCGGCATTGCGGCTTGTTCGCATTTGCGGTACGTTGACAGCGCTGACTATTCCGCTCATCTTGGCTTTAGTCGTTGGACGTCGTGCGCGACAGACAATGCCGGCTCGTTGATTCCCGGGAGTCCGTGCCAGGAGAAGGGAAGAGCCGGCCGAACGTCCGGGGACCTGCCGGCTTGAAAGGGGCAAGCATGAAACGAAGCGAAGCGGTTTCGGCGGCTCTGGGATGGTTCGGTTTGACCGCGGTCCTGTTGGGCGCCGCGGCTTGGGCGGGGGGCGCCGAGGAAACGCCGGATGGGCATCTCCGCGATTATCACATTGGGGTGGACGTTCCCAGCGTAAACGACCCTAAGGGGACGCCGATCGGGCAGCCGATCTCGCCGGCCGGCGGACCGGCGCTGGTGGAGAAGGCCCTGCGAGCGATGAACGGCGCCGAAGAGGTCGTTTTTGCCGTCCACGCGGTGTACAGCGACGGCCACTACTACGCCAACTTCGGCCACTGGTCCTTGGACCCGAAAAAGATGATGTACTGCCCGGGCGGGACGCGGCTGTGCAAGTTCAACTTGCGGACCAGGCAGCTCACGGCGCTGTTGGACGACCGCCAGGGCGCGGTCCGGGACCCGCGCGTCCATTACGACGGCCGAAAAATCCTGTTCTCGTACCGCAAGGGCGGCACGGATCACTATCACCTCTACGAGATCGCCACGGACGGAACCAATCTGAAGGAGCTGACATTCGGCCCCTGGGACGACATCGAGCCGGCCTATCTGCCCGACGGGGGCATCGTCTTCTGCTCGTCCCGGTGCAAGCGGTTCGTGGCCTGCTGGTACACGCCGGTGGCCCTGCTGCACCGGATGGACGCGGACGGCGGCAACCTCCGCCTCCTGACGTCGGGCCTCCTCCACGAGAACACGCCGGCCGTGTTGGCGGACGGCCGGGTGCTGTACACACGGTGGGAATACCTGGACCGTTCCGTGCTGAGATTTCACGGCCTATGGACGATGAACCCCGACGGCAGCAACCAGACGATCTTCTTCGGCAACCAGCAGCCGCCCGGCAGGTGGACCGTGATGATCGACGCCATGCCGATCCCCGGCGGGAACAAGGTCGCGGCGATCTTCTCTCCGCACCATGGGAACCGCGAACACTCGGGGAACGTGATGATCGTGGATCCCAACGCCGGCCCGAATGATCCGACGAAGGCCGCGCAGATCAGCCCCGTGGTGCAAATGAAGAACGGTTGGATGGGCGGCGACGACGCCTTTCGCGACCCGTACCCTCTATCCGGCGACTGTTTTCTGGTCGCGCGCGACAAGAGCCTGCTGATTCTCGACGCCCAAGGAGTCACCCAGGAGGTTTACCAGGCGGAGGATTTGCTCCATGACCCCCGGGTGATCTACCCGCGGCCCCGCGAGCGCCTCATCCCGCCGCGCTCCGACCTGAGAGAGTCGACCGGGCGGCTGGTCCTGACCGACGTCTACCGCGGACGCGACATGCAAGGGGTCGATCGCGGCCGGATCAAGAAGCTCCTGGTGCTGGAACAACTGGTCAAGCCGGTCAACTTCAGAGATAACCAGCAGGGCCTGACGATGGACGGCAGCTACACGATCAAGCGGATCCTGGGAACGGTGCCGGTCGAGGACGACGGTTCGGCGTACTTCGACGCGCCGGCGCTGCGGAGCCTGTATTTCGTGTCGCTCGATGCAGAGGGCACGGCGGTCATGCGGATGCAGAGCTACTGCACGTTGATGCCCGGCGAGACGCTTGGCTGCGTGGGCTGCCACGAGAAACGGGTGGAATCGCCGCGAAGCGCGGCGGTGCTCCAGGCGACGGCGCGCCCCGCCAGCCGGATCGAGCCGTTCGCGGGCGTGCCCGAGATTCTCGACTACCCCCGCGACGTGCAGCCGATCCTCGACAAGCACTGCGTGAAGTGCCACAGCACGGAGAAGCCCGAGGGGCGCGTGATCCTGACGGGCGATCACAACGAGTGGTTTTCACAGAGCTACTACGCGCTGTTTTCCAGCAAGCAGGTCAGCGACACTTGGGGTTACGACGACATCGCGGTTTACCCGCCGTACACGTTGGGCTCGCCGGCCAGCCCTTTGATGAACAAGCTCGCCGGCAGCCATTACGAGGCGAAGCTGTCTGAGCGGGAACGCAGGCTGGTGCAATTGTGGATCGACGTCGGCGCCCCCTACGCGGGAACCTACGCCGTGTTGAGCACCGGCACCGTTGCGGTAAACGACAAGGCGGTCGGCCCAATCATCAATCGCCGCTGCATGACGTGCCACAACGCCGCCATGCCGCTGGGGCCGGGCATTGACAAGACGCAGCCACCCACGTGCGTGCCCAAACACTGTTTGAATCTCTACAACCTGTCGCGCCCGGAGAACTCGATGATCCTGCTGGCCCCGCTGGCCAAGGAAGCGGGCGGTTACCAGTGGTGCAAGAGCAAGTCGGCCGATGGCCAGGCGAGCCAGCTCGCGGGCGTCTTCCGCGATGCCCAGGATCCCGACTACCAGGCCATTCTCCGGGCAATCCGGGCAGCCAAGGCACAACTGGAGACGGCGAAGCGGTTCGATATGCCGGGATTCCGCCCGAATGAGCACTACTTGCGCGAGATGAAACGCTACGGCGTGCTGCCGGCGAGCTTCGATTTGGCCAGGGACCCGATCAACGCTTACGAACTAGACCGGGCCTATTGGTGCTCTCTGTGGCATCAGCCGGTCGCGCCCTAAATCGACTTGCGTGATCCGTGGAAAAAGCGGCTGCTGTTCAGATAGCCGCGTGGGCTTGCCCCGCGCTTCGTTACGTACGGGTTGTGCCGCACCGCCGCCTCGTCAGCGACGGCTGGCTTTGCCGATTCGCGGGATGTGCTTTACTGCAACGCGTAAAGCATGCCTCGCAGCAGCACATAGAGGATGCCGTCGGCCGCGATCGGCGTGCAGTCCGCGCCGAGGCGGACCGAGCTGAGGGCCTTCTTTTCCCTCCCCGCCGCGAGCACGTGGAACGACTTCTTTGTCACCAGGTAGACCTTTCCGTCCGCTACCAGGGTCGAGCCCCACGTCTCGTCGCCGCTGTCGAATGTCCACAGGCAGCGCCCCGTGTCGGCGTCGAGGCAGTGAATCCGGCCGGTCAGGTCCGCGGCGTAGACCAGGCCGTCGGCGACCGAGGGCGTGGAGAGCGTGCGATCGATCTGGTCGTAGCACCAGATTCTGCCGCTTTGGCTGATGTCGCCGCTGCCGGTGGCGTCGATGCAGTGCAGGGCGCCGCGCCCCGGGCCGTGCCGCGGGTCCCGCCCGATGGCGACATAGACCCTGTTGTTGTGAAACACCGGGCTGCCGATGATCTCGCTCATTGCCAGCAGGCGGCCGTCGGCGTCGCGGTGCTTCTCCACGTCGCGTTTGATGGCCTCCTTGTCGCCCGGGCCATCGCGGACAACGTCGATATCGCCGAGTGAATAGTTGTGGACGCCGATGCCCTTGTACTCGGGGAGGTTGCAGTCGTAGCTCCAGACCTTCCGCAGCTTGACGGGTTCTTGCGGCACGCCCCCGAGGGCCTCAAAGGCATAGCAGAGGCCGTCGCCGCCGCCGTAGAAGACCAGCCGCTTGCCGTTCACTTCGCCCAGCGACGGCGGCGACCACTGCCCGTGCAACAGCGCGTGCCCGATTCTCTCGGCGTCGGTGGCGAGCAACCGGCCGGTTCGCTTATCCAGAGCGATCAGGCTTGGAGCGTCGGGGTTGGGCGGCGCGGCGGGTTTTCCATGCCAGTTCGGCCAGCGCTCGATCCCGTTACAGGTCGAGATGTAGAGGATGTCGCCGTCGATCAGCGCGGCGTTGCTGAACGTGTCGGCCGGCCGGGTCACGACCTCCGTCCAGAGATCGAAGCTCCAAAGGATATCCGCGTCGGTCGCTTCGAGCGTGGCGGGCTGTTGGCCGTCGCCCGCCTTGTAACGGGCCTCGTCGAGGAACGGTCCCTGGTTGCCGTTGGCCAGGCCGTGGATGTCGAGGCAAACGACTTCTCCGCGCTGCGTCAGCGCGTAGGCCCGGTCGCCATCGACCGAGGTCGAGGAGCAGATAACCCAGCCGTGCTGGCCAGTCATTGCGACAAGGTACTCCCAGGGGCTGTATTTCTCATACTTCTCGGGGCGCAGAGGGGTGGGGAAGTCTCGCGCCGGGCAGATGAGCTGCCAAAGGAGATTGCCTGTTTCCGCGTCGAAACACTTGACCGCGCCGCCTTGGCGGTCCGGGCCGGTCGTGCCGGCCAGCACCCGCCCGCCGGTTGCCGTGGGGTTGCCCCAGGTGGTTGTGCCAAGCCGCACTTTCCACTTCACGCAAGGGTTCTCCTCGGAGGTGAAGAAGGTCGTGTCTGCGCCGGTGGGCGCCCGCAGGTCCGGCAGGCCCGTTTCGGGAGAAACCATGTTTCGATCGGCGGTGCGCCCCCACTGGGGCCAATCGGCCCCTCGCGATGTTGCCGCCAGGAGAACCGCTCCCACGGTCATGCCAGCCAATAGGAATCTCTGCGTCTTCACTAATCACCCTTTCGTATATTCGATTGGAGAGAGCGTGGCACACGCCGAGCAACCAGCACCAGATGCTCCCGGATGCGACGATTCCCGCGCGACGCGCAGTGTTCAATGGATCCGGCGGATGCCTCCGCGACGGAGTCCCGGATTACCGGTCGGCGATCCGGTTGCCCGGGTCGCCGCCGGGCGGTTGATACCAGAGCGAGCGCCAGTAGGCCCGATCGGTCTGGTAGACATCGATCGGGTCCTTGGTGCAATCGATGTCCGGCGGAAGGATGCCGTAATCGATCATTTCCCGAACGTAATGCGGGTTCGGCCGGAAGTCCGGCATGTCGAACCGTTTGGCCGTGTACAGCCCGGCCTTGGCCGTCTCGATCGCCCGCAGGATCGCCTGGTAGTCGCGGTCCTCGGTGCTGGTGAAGACCTCGGCCGGTTGGGCGGGCTGGCCGGCGGCGGGCTTGGCCGGCTGCGTCAGGTTGTAGAGATTCAGGCAGTAGTGGACGGGTACGTTCACATACCGCTGTCTCTTCGGGTTGCGCGGCCCCAGCGGCATGGCCGTATTGTGGCACGTCATGCAGCGGCGATTGACGATCGGGCCGACCGTCCTTTCCGCTCCTGCAACGATGCCCGTGTTCACCGCGGCGTAGGTCCCCGGGTACGTGGCGCCGGTGTCGATCCACAACTGCACCGTCCACCGCTCCTCGTCCGAGAGCCTGACCCCGTAGTGGCTGCCGTCGATCTTGCCCATCAAGGGGCTGGCCACGGACCCGAACCCGCGTGCCCGGCGGTTGCCGTCCTCCTCGTAGCCCTGGCTGTCGCTCACCTGGTTGCTCGAAAAGAGCGCGAAATAGCTCTGCGTGAACCAGTCGTTGTAGTCGCCGGTGAGCACCACCCGGCCGTCCGGCTTGTCCGGATTGTGGCACTCGGTGCAGT